>CAZNZI010000648.1:0-5621 GCA_964577475.1 uncultured Rhodospirillaceae bacterium | reverse complement strand
TCGTGGGTGCCGTTGGCGCGCGCCGATCGTACGAAGCTGGGGCATGTGACGTCCGCTCCGTTTTTAGTCAACTCCATAGCCACGTTGAGACTGTCGTCGTCCTCCCTTATGCCGGACTCGGCATTGGAAGTTTGTGCGGCTACAGCTTCAGGAAGAGCGCCACACCGCCTTTACCTCAAGTTCAGCATGATGATGCCGAGCGAACTTGGGCCGCGCTCATAGACCGCAGCTTGGCCGCGTGAGGGCACCATGAACCATCTGCAGAACGGTCCCGTGCGCCTGCGCGATCTCGAGGTGTTCCGTCAGCACCTCGGACTGAGCGTCGTCGACTACTGCTGGTGCCTCGGTATTGCCGAGCGCGAGTGGGGCACCCTCCAGCGTGACTCTCGGTTGACTCCCGAGTGCCCAGTCAAACCAGTCGTCGCTCTCCTGATACGTTGGCTCATAGATCATCCGCGCGTCACGCCATCGCTTTATGCGACACCCGCCGATTTGTTCTTGCCCAGATTGAGAGCCGCGGTAGGGCCGATCACTGGCCGATGGTTTTCCCTGGTGCTCGGTTGGGACTCGAGCGCGCATCATCGCTGGCGTACTCTGCGGAGTCCCATCAATCCCTCGGGTCGGCGGGCTCTTGCCTTGCTAGACAGCACTGAGGATCGCCGCCTCACCGCGAACTGGTCGCAATGGTCTAGTCTTGCCGTACTCGAAGCCAGTTTGCGCGGCATCGATCTACCCAACAGCCGCGGCTGGAATCTCCGTCTAGCCACCTGACTCCCCATCCGCTTGCGTCACGACTAGCTAGCTGGCCGTGCCCTTTTGCCCGAGGCATACCATGTCCGATGACAATACCGAAGTTCCGTACGTCCCCTCTCTCGATCCGAATTTTTCTGTCGATACTTCTCTTCTCGATGGCTTTGGCCTTCCGGAGGACGGGGAATCCCTTGCCACCTCCGTAGATCTAGTCGACGCCATGGCCGACGCTATGCTTGACCGCACCATCGCCAAGCACCCCGAACTGGGCCAATCCTCGCCTGGCCTCGCACTTGTAGTTACCGTTACCGATCCGAGCTGGGTGGAGCCGCTGAGTCAGGCCTGGCGCCGGAGAGTGCCAGTTTTCCCACCGCTCGATGGAGAGCGAAGCTGGCCCAATCATGTCCTTTCGGACCGATGGGTCCTCTTCGTGCGGAGCGGGAGAGACAAGTCAGAGGGGGGGAGGACGCGTGGCAACGAGCACGTGGCTCATGCTCTCGCCCAAGGCGCGTCGGTGATCGGTTTTGCGACTCACCCCACCTTTCATCTACCTGCAGCCCTCGTCAGGACTGCCGATCATCAGTTTCTCATTCCGCCTCCTGATGCCGAACTCCTTGCCAAGATCTTGGGAATCGAAGCTGCGGACCTTGAGGGTATCGTCTTCGCCAGCCTTACGCCGAACGATTTGCGCGCAGCCATTCGACCCGGCGGTGACCGGTCCGCCGCCCTCCCTAGGCTCCGCCGTCTGGCGAGCCCTAAGCCGACGGCGCCGATTACTCTGAATGACCTACATGGGATGCCAGAAGCTCAAGCCTGGGGTCTCGCACTGGCCGCGGATATCGTTTCCTACCGAACGGGCGGCCTATCCTGGTCGGCGATCGACCGTGGTGTGCTGATCTTTGGCCCGCCGGGAACTGGAAAGACTGCTTACGCCAGAGCCTTGGCAGGCACAGCCGGCTTGCCGCTGATCGCGGCTTCGCTGGCTATTTGGCAATCAGCCGGCCACCTAGGTGATATGCTGAGGGCGATGCGCAAGACCTTCGATGAAGCGCGGAGCACGGCCCCGTGCATACTCTTCATTGATGAAATCGATTCGGCTGGTAACCGGCAACAGCTAGACGAGCGCAATCGTGAGTATGGGACCCAAGTCATCAACGCCCTCCTCGAACTGCTTGACGGCATCCAGGGACGCGAGGGTGTTATCGTAATTGCTGCGTGCAATTATCCCCAGCGCCTCGATCCAGCCCTGACGCGCTCCGGACGCCTCGACCGTGCGATCGCAATCCCTTTACCTAACGAAGCCGCTCTCGCTCACATTCTGCGCTTCCATCTCGGCGAAGACTTGGCGGAAGAGAATCTCGATCATATGGCCGCGCTCGCTGTCGACGGCACAGGCGCCGATTGCGAACGCTGGGTCCGGGGCGCTCGCCGCCGGGCGCGCCAAGCCCGCCGGCCAATGATTCTTGCTGATCTCGAGATTGAAATAGCCGGCTTACGCCCTTCCCGATCGCCACAGCAGCTCTACCGTTACGCTATACATGAGGCAGGGCATGCGGTGGCTGCAGCTCTGACCAACCCCCGGAGCCTAGTTCGGGTTACACTCCGACAAAGTCGGACTGCAGCGGGGAAGATGGTTCTCGATCCGAAAGTCATCTCCCTCGACACAGCTGAGGACTACTCAGCGGCGCTTGTGCGGCTCCTGGCAGGCCGAGCTGCGGAAGCTGTAATTCTTGGGTACGTCTCAGCTGGAGCGGGGGGTAGTAGCACGAGTGACCTTGCCCTCGCTACTACACTTGCGGTTCATGTTGTTGCGCATCTAGGACTCGACGGACAATTGCTGTGGCAAGGTGAGCCCGAAGTACACAGACTTGGTGACTGGCTTCGCGACCGGCCGCAGGTTGCGGATCGAGCCGGCCACATCCTTGACCGTGCCTATGGACGTACGATCGATCTTGTTCGAAAACACCGTCGTGCCGTTCGGGCGGTGGCCCAGCTCCTAATCGATCGCGAGACGGTCGAACGCAAAGACATCTTGGAGACGATAGAACGCCTAACCGTCAGATCTAGAGGCGCCAAACCCGGTCATTCAGACAATTTACAATCAGTTTGATCAAGGTGTTCAAACGGGATGCGCGCGATAGTTTTTGACTTGACGGCCTCAGCTACCAAGTTTCACTTCCGAGATACGTCTATGCATGAAAGGAGGTTCCTTTTCAAAATTAGACGTGGTGCAGCGCGCGACGCTCGATGCTATTCGGTCAGATGCAACGTCCCCCATCTACCTCCATACAGACGCCGGTGATCAGATCCGCCTCATCGGAACAGAGGTAGAGCGCCGCATTGGCGATGTCGGAAGGCTTCGAGAGCCGGCCGAGCGGGATGACGGAGGCGAACTTGGCGCGCATCTCGGGCGTGTCGGTCCCACCCATGAACTCGGCCAGTAGCGGCGTTTCACCGGCGACCGGGTTGATTGCATTGACGCGGATCTTATGGGGCGCGAGTTCCACCGCCATCGACTTGGTGATGGTGATCGCTGCGCCCTTGGTGCCGTTGTACCAGACGAGATTCGGCCGCGGACGCACGCCCGCGGTGGAGG
This sequence comes from uncultured Rhodospirillaceae bacterium, assembly GCA_964577475.1. Classification (GTDB taxonomy): domain Bacteria; phylum Pseudomonadota; class Alphaproteobacteria; order Rhodospirillales; family Magnetospirillaceae; genus JASHSH01. The sequence goes on along the minus strand of CAZNZI010000648.1, from coordinate 2,275 downwards.
CGACGTTGAGGAACACGCCCTGCCCCGCCTGTTTGAACATCGGCACTACATGCTTGGCCGAATAGTAGAGTCCCTTCACATTGACGGCATAGATGCGGTCGAAGGTCGCTTCGTCAATCGTCTCGACCGGCCCCGCGCGGTGCGTGATCCCCGCATTGTTGACCCAGATGTCGAGGCGGCCGAATTTGTCGATAGCCGCCTTGGCCATGCCGGCAACATCGGCATCCTTGGTGACGTCGGCCTTGTGGAAGAGCGCCTTCCCGCCCGCGGCCTCGATTGCCTTGGTGACGCGCGTGCCGCCCTCTTCATTGAGATCGTTGACGATGACATTGGCGCCTTCCTGCGCGAAGCGCAGCGCGATGCCCTCGCCGAAGCCGGAGCCCGAGCCGGTGATAACGGCGGTTTTGCCTTGGAGTCGCATCGGTTCCGATCCTTATCCGTGTTTGATCGCGACGGTCTTGATCTGCGTGAAGCCGCGCAGGCCTTCGAACGCCTTCTCCCGGCCGAAGCCGGAATGCTTCACGCCGCCGAAGGGCAGTTCCACGCCACCACCGGCGCCGTAGTTATTGATGAAGACCTGGCCGGCGCCCAGCTTGCGCGCGAGCCGCATCTGCCGGTCGCCGTCACGCGTCCAGACCGAAGCGACCAAACCGAAATCGGTGCCATTGGCCAGCTTCAGAGCATCGGCTTCGTCGGTGAATGGAAACGCGGCCAGCACGGGACCGAACACCTCTTGCTGCGCGACAGGCAACGAGGGCGGCACATCTGCCAACAAAGTTGGTGCGAAATAGAAACCGCCATTTGGCGCATCGGGCACCACCTGCCCCTTGCCCGCGACCGTGACGCGCGCCTTGAGCGCGTCGTCGACCATCGCGTTGACGCGGCCAAACTGCTTCTTGCTGATCAGCGGGCCGCAATCGAGGCCGCGCGGGCCCGGGCCGGCCTTCAGCGCATTGAACCGGTCGGCAAGCTTGCCCATCACCGTGTCGTAGGCCGACTTCTGGATCAGCACGCGGCTGCCCGCCGAGCAGGTCTGGCCGGCGTTCTGGATGATGGCGTTGACCAGAAACGGCAGCGCCGCGTCGATGTCCGCGTCGGCGAAGACCAGTTGCGGCGACTTGCCGCCGAGTTCCAACGTCACCGGCACGTGGTTCACGGCGGCGGCCTGGGTGACGAGCGTGCCGACCATCGGCGAGCCGGTGAAGGAGATGTGGTTGATGCCGGGATGGGCGGCCAGCGCCGCGCCCGCCTCGGTCCCAAGGCCCGGCACGATATTGAGCGCCCCTTTGGGCAGGCCGGCTTCGAGCGCGAGCTCCGAGATACGCAAAGGCGTCAGGCAGGCGTCTTCCGCCGGCTTCACCACACAGGCGTTGCCGGCCGCCAGCGAACCGCCGACCGACCGGCCGAAGATCTGCGCCGGATAGTTCCAGGGAATGATGTGGCCGGTGACACCGAACGGCTCGCGGATGGCCAGCACGGTGTAGCCGTCGAGATAGGGGATCGTCTCGCCATGCAGTTTGTCGGCGGCGCCGCCGTAGTATTCGAAGTAGCGGGCGCAGGCGGTGATGTCGGCCTGGGCCTGCTGGATCGGTTTGCCGGTGTCGCGGCATTCCAGATCGGCAAGGTCCTGATGATGGTCGAGGATCAGGCGCGAGAGCCGCGCCAGGATGCGGCCGCGGTCGACGGCGGTCACCTTGCCCCAGGGGCCTTCGAAAGCCCTGCGGGCGGACGCGACGGCCCGATTGATGTCCTCGCCGTTGCCCTGGGCGATCTCGGTGAAGGGCTGGCCGTCACTGGGGTCGATGACCGGGATGGTCGCACCCGAAGCCGAGGGGCGCCAGTCGCCGTCGATCAGGACCGCTGCCGCATTCATGGCTCTGTCTCCGCCTGTCTGACCAAATGGATACAGCGCAGGCAGGTAGCACGGCCACGCCCCCGGGGTCGAGCGCCCACCGGGCGGATCAGGCATTCGGGAAGCGGGGGACCCATGAAAAAGGCGCCCGCGGGCGCCTTTTCCGATGCTGTGGAGGCCCTTACTCGGCCGAGGCTTCGTCGGCCTTGGCCTCGGGCTTCGGGCCGCTGTCCTGGCCCTTGGCGGCCGGATCGCGGTCGACCAGTTCGATGACGGCCATGGCGGCCGAATCGCCGTGGCGGAAACCCGCCTTCAGAACGCGCGTGTAGCCGCCGGCGCGGCCCTTGTAGCGTTCGGCCAGGGGGCCGAACAGCTTGGCGACGATGGCGTCGTCGCGCAGCTGGGCATGGGCCTGACGGCGGG
>CAZNZI010000647.1:0-3936 GCA_964577475.1 uncultured Rhodospirillaceae bacterium | reverse complement strand
TCACTGTCGGTCTTGCGGAGCGCGGCGAACATCTCGGTGCGGTCGGCTTCGGTCAGGTCGGTGGCGGTGGCCGCGACGACGAACTCGATATCGCCGTTGTCGCGCTGCGCGGCCAGAACGATCCGCCCGCCGCTCGGGGTGAAGGCGATCGCATTGGCGAGGATGTTGTGCAACGCCTGGCGCAAGCGCTGCTCGTCGGCCAGCATGGTGCCGATCTCCGGCGCAGCGTCGAGCGCGAGCGCGATGCGCTTGTCGCGCATGCGCATCCGCGCGCGCTGGACGATGGCGGCCAGCATCGTCTGCAATTCGCAGCGGCCGGGCGAAAGCTGCGCCTGACCGGTGGCGAAGGCGGCGATATCGTGGATGTCATCCACCGCGAAGAGCAGCCGCCGGCCCGCTTCGGCGATGCCACGCGCATATTCGGCCTGTCGCTCGGTGAGCGGGCCGCTGTCGCCGCCGACCAGAAGATCGGCCAGGCCCAGCAGAGCATTCAATGGAGTCCGCACCTCGCTGTTCACATCGACGATGAACTCGCTGCGGATGCGCTGCGCAATGGCCAGCGCCTGGTCGCGCTCGCGCCGCGCCGAGGCCAGCCGTGCCGTGTCGCTGACATCGAGCCAGGTGGTCAGCACCGCACCGTCAGGCAATGGCACCGAAGCGTAATCGACGATCGAACTGTCGGTGCGGTCGAAGCGTCCGGCGCGCGCTGCGCGGCTGCCCAACAGCGCCTGGAGGATCGAGCGCGTGCCGCCCCATTCCGTTGGCGCGAAGAAGCGGCCCATCGCATCGACCAGTTCGGCGAAGTGGGGTTCCGCCGCCAGACGGTCGGCCGGCAGGCCCCACAGCGCACCGAAGGCGGGATTCGAGAGACGCAGGCGGCCGTCGCTCGAAAACACCGCCACGCCTTCATGCAGATTGGCAAGCGTCGCGCGGTGCACCGCGAGCGAAGTCGCCAGCGAGCGCTCCAGCGCCAGCGCATCGGTCACGTCTTCATAGGCGATGATCAGCCCGCCGAAGGGATGGGGTGCGATCGAACGGCGCAGGGTCCGTTCGTCGGGCAGGTGCAGAAGATCTTCGTATTGTTCGAGCAGCGCCGTGAAGCGCTTGTGCTCCTCGGCCTTATAGGCGCGGAAATCGGTCACCTCGGGCAGGCGGCGGCGCTCGCGCAGGGCGTCGAGCACCTGGGCATAGCTGGGCCGGCTCGACAGCCACTCGGCATCGATGCGCCACAGATGACTGTAGGCGGTATTGAAGAAGGAGAGCCGCGTGTCGGTGCCGAAGATCGCGATGGCGGTGCCGAGATTCTCGAGCACACCCGCATGGGCCGCCACATGGCGCTCGATCTGGCTTTGCAGGTCGTCCTGCTCGGTGCGGTCGATCGCGATGCCGATCGTCACCAGCCCGCCGTCGCGGTCCGAGGGGGCCGGCGACTCGGTGATCTCGACCAGGCGCCGCGCGCCGGCCATCACCAGATGGAAGCTTTCCGCGCGCGGCTGACCGGCGGCGCGTGCCCGGGCGGCTAGGGCCCGCGCTTCGCGGACCTGGCCGGCGGGCACCAGCTCGGTCCCGGCGACGACCACGGCGGCCGGCGAGTCGGCGCCGACCGCGCGTGCATAGGCCTGGTTGCAGGCGGCGAGATCGAGATTGCCGCCGCGCAGCCAGATCGGCACGGCCACCGCGTCCATCAGGGCGCGCAGCCGGTCGCGCTCCTCGGTGACGGCACGACCCTCGACCGAAAGCCGCTCCATCACCGACGAGCCCTCGGTGATGTCGCGCATCCAGAGGATATCGGCGAAGGCGCGGCCCTCGGCATCGCCCGCCCGCGCGCCGATCACCAGGAGCTTGCGGCCACCCTCGCGCAAAGCGAGCTCGAGTTCGAAATTGGTCCCGTGGCGGTGCAGCGCTTCGACCGCGACCTCCAGAACGCCCGCTTGCTCCGGCGCGAAACAGGCCAGGATGTCGGCAAAGCCGGCATCGATCCCCGAGAACAGGCCGAGCAGCACCGCCAGGCGGCGGGAACAACCCATCGCGCTGATCGTGCCGTCGGCGTCCAGCGTCCAATGGAAATAGCCGTCGGGTGCGGTGGCGAGAATTTCGTCGCGGCGGCGGCGCTCGTCGTCCTGGCGGGCCGCTTCGGCTTCGGCGGCATGGCGGCGGCGGCGTTCGAGAATGCTCGAGGTGATGCCGGCCACGGCGAACAGCACGGCCACAGCGGCGACGCCGGGAAGAACAAGGGTACCGGAACTGGTCTGAGGTTCGGTGTCTTGGGCCAACGCGGGGGCCAGCGCGGGCAGCGCCCATAGGGGCGTGCTGCCGATCAGAGCCGCTGTCCATCGCTTCATCCGCACGCCGCGTCCTTCCCCACGCCCGAGCTTGCGCAGAGTGCGCGGCGCCGGTGCGATTGGCAAGGGAAGAGCGGGGGACAGCGGACAAAGAAAAAGCCCCATGACCCTGCGGCCATGGGGCTTTGCGATGGGATCGCTCTTAGTAGCGGTAGTGATCGGCCTTGTAGGGGCCGGCGGCATCGATGCCGAGATAGGCCGCCTGCTTCGGGTTCAGCTTGGTCAGCTTCACGCCCAGCTTGTCGAGGTGCAGGCGCGCGACCTTTTCATCCAGATGCTTGGGCAGGATGTAGACCTTCTTCTCGTACTTGCCCGGGTTGGTCCACAGCTCGATCTGCGCCAGCACCTGATTGGTGAAGCTCGACGACATCACGAAGCTGGGGTGACCCGTCGCGCAGCCGAGATTCACCAGGCGGCCCTCGGCGAGCAGGATCAGCTTCTTGCCGTCGGGGAACTGGATCTGATCCACCTGCGGCTTCACGTTCTCCCACTTGTAGTTGCGCAGCGCCGCCACCTGGATCTCGGAGTCGAAGTGGCCGATGTTGCAGACGATGGCGCGGTCTTTCATCTTGCGCATGTGCTCGAGCGTGATGACGTCGACATTGCCGGTGGTGGTGACGAAGATGTCGGCCGTGATGCACGCCTCTTCCATCGTCGTCACTTCATAGCCTTCCATCGCCGCCTGCAGCGCGCAGATCGGATCGACTTCGGTCACCAGCACGCGGGCGCCCAGGCCGCGCAAGCTGGCCGCCGAGCCCTTGCCCACATCGCCGTAGCCGGCGACCACGGCCACTTTGCCGGCGATCATCGTGTCGGTGGCGCGCTTGATGCCGTCGACCAGCGACTCGCGGCAACCATAGAGATTGTCGAACTTCGATTTGGTCACCGAGTCGTTGACGTTGATGGCGGGCCACAGGAGCTTCTTTTCCTGTTCCATCTGGTAGAGACGGTGCACACCGGTGGTGGTCTCTTCGGTCACGCCCTTGATCGACCCGGCCAGTTTCGCGTACCAGCCCGGACGTTCCGCATTGCGCTTCTTGATCGCGGCGTACAGGACTTCCTCTTCCTCGTTGGTCGGCTTGCTGACCAGGCTCGGGTCCTTTTCGGCCCGCGCGCCGAGATGGATCAGCAGAGTGGCGTCGCCGCCGTCGTCGAGGATCATGTTGGTCCCCTCGGCGAAGTCGAAGATGCGGTGGGTGTAGTCCCAGTATTCGGTCAGCGACTCGCCCTTCTTGGCGAAGACCGGCGTGCCGGCGGCAGCGATCGCGGCGGCGGCCTGGTCCTGGGTCGAGAAGATGTTGCACGAGGCCCAGCGCACATCGGCGCCCAACGCCTTCAGGGTCTCGATCAGCACCGCCGTCTGAATGGTCATGTGCAGCGAGCCGGTGACGCGCGCGCCCTTCAGCGGCTTCTTCGGGCCGAACTCTTCGCGCAGCGCCATCAGACCGGGCATTTCGGTCTCGGCGATCTCGATTTCCTTGCGGCCCCAATCGGCCAAGGAAAGGTCTGCTACGGCGTGTTCGACGGCTGCCATGGTGCACTCCCGCTAAAAGACCGCTGGCGTATACCAGCGCGTCCCACGACCATCAACCCC
>CAZNZI010000646.1:0-3857 GCA_964577475.1 uncultured Rhodospirillaceae bacterium | reverse complement strand
TGCTGCACCGCACGCGCCGCGGCAACGCCCACTTCGTCCCAGCCCATCCAGATCGCCTTCACGTCCTTATGGCCGGTCAGATAGTCGGTCACCTTGTTGAAGGTGTCGTCGACCTGGCCGGGGACCTTGATCTCCATTTCGGTGACTTTGATCTTCTTGTATTCGCTCATCACCGCATGGAAACCGGCATCGCGTTCGGCCAGCGCGGGCAGAACGGTCCAGTTCAGCTTCAGCACCTCGCCCTGGCCGTCGATGCGGGCGGCCAGCGCCGAGGCCGAGAACACACCGTCGGCGACGTTGTTCGAGCCGATATCGACGGTGATGCCCGGCACCATGCCGGAGAAGGTCGAGACGAAGGGAATCTTCGCCTTGGCGGCATTGGCGATCACGCCGCCCATCTGGTTGTTGTCCGAGGCCACGTTGATCAGCGCATTGAAACCGCGCGTGATGAAGGTGTTGGCCTGGTTGTTGGTGGCCACCTGGTCGCCGTTGCCGTCATAGGTTTCGACGGTCCAGCCTTTTGCCTTAGCGGCGGCCGCGGCCGATTCGATCATGGTGTGAATGGTCGGCGAAGCGCCGTTGACCGAGAAGATCGCAACCTTCGGCGCGTCGGCGGCCTGCGCCGCAGTGCCGATCGCGACAGCCATGGCCGTCGCGGCCGCGAACGAAGCGAACCTACCCATTGTTACCCGCATGACTCCCTCCTTACTTGGACGTGATTGAGACCCTGGTTTGAAGCCGAAAGGGGCTTCGCGAGGTGCAGTCACGGTGCAAAGACGCGCTCGCCCGACCGTGCCGAACCTCAGCACGGGCCCCGTTGCGAGCCGGTCTGCCACGCAGATGCATTTCGTCTCCCCCTGCGCGGCAATTCAGCCAATGCCGCGTTCACCTTTGGCCGGAAGGGTAGCGATGCCCTAAAACCTGGTCAACAATTTTGGGAAACATTTTCGTAGGACAATGTTGGAAAGGGGAGTCGGGGCAAACGGATGGGCGTTCGGCGCCTCATGCTTCAGCCGTTCTAACGGAATCCCTCCAAGACGATCTTCCCCTGGGCCCGGCCGCTTTCGACGATGCCATGTGCTTGGCGCAAATGGGCCGCGTCGATCGGCCCGACGACCGCGCCGAGGGTGGCGCGCAGGGTTCCGGCCTCGACCAGATCGGCCACCGTATCGAGGATGCGGTGTTGTTCGATGATGTCGGGGGTCGTGAAGACGGGCCGGGTGAACATGAATTCCCAATGGATCGAGACGCTTTTGGTCTTGAAGGCCGCGAAGTCGAACCCCTTCGAATCGTCGATCAACCCCAGCCGGCCTTGCGGGGCGATGAGTTCGGCAATGGCCGGTAGGTGATGGTCGCTGGCGGTCAGGCTCAGCACGACATCGACGGCAGGGACGCCGATCGCCTCGAGCTGCGGCTTCATGGGCTTGGTGTGATCGACGATGTGATGCGCGCCGAACGCGGTGCACCAGTCGCGCGTGCTCTCGCGCGAGGCAGTGGCGATGATTTTCATCTGCGTCAGTTGCCGCGCGATCTGGATCGCGATCGAGCCGACACCGCCCGCGCCGCCGATGATCAGCAGCGAGCGGCGGTCGGTACCGCGCGCCACGCCGATGCGGTCGAACAGCAATTCCCAGGCGGTCAGCGTGGTCAGCGGCAGAGCGGCAGCCTGCGCGAAAGATAAGTTGCGCGGCTTGCGGCCGACGATCCGCTCGTCGACCAGTTGGAATTGCGCATTGCTGCCGGGCCGGTCGATCGCGCCCGCGTAATAAACCTCGTCGCCCGGCTTGAAGAGTGTGCAGTTGGGCCCGGCCGCGGCCACCACGCCGGAGCCGTCGAATCCCAGGACACGCGGTGTACCGCCCGGATCGGCCTTCGCGCGGCGCTTCACGTCGACCGGATTGACCGACACGGCGTGCACCTCGACCAACAGGTCGAAGCCCCCAGCCGCCGGCCGCTCGATTTCGACGTCGATCAGCGCAGCAGGATCGGTGACCGGCAGGCAGGTGGTGTACGCTACGGCGCGCATGGCGGTACTCCCTCCGACAAAGGCGTCATTTGATCTTCACCGGCACATCCCGGCCAAGGGCTGGTTTTTTGACCAAGATTGTCATACAAGAGCGTAAGACACAAATCGGGGTGCCACTAGCGGCGCTCGGGGGAGAGATCATGAGCTTTTCGTCGTTGGCTGCGCGTCATCCGGCTTTCCTGCGCATCGTGTGGCCGGGTTCGGGGATCGCGCGGTTCATCGCGCTGATCTATGTCGGCTCGGTGCTGCTCACCTTGTCTGCCAAGGTGCAGGTGCCGTTCTGGCCGGTGCCGATGACGATGCAGACGTTGGTTGTCCTGGTCATCGGTGCGGCGTATGGCCCGCGGCTCGGCGTCGTGACGGTTCTGGCCTATATCGCCGAAGGCCTCGCCGGCCTGCCGGTCTTTGCCGGTGTGTCGGCCGGTCCCGCCTATATGATGGGACCGACGGCCGGCTATCTCGTCGGCTTCATCGCGGCCGCTGCGGTTGTCGGCCTCCTCGCCGAACGCGGCTGGGATCGCCGCCTGCCGCTGCTGATCGCTGCGATGTGTATCGGCCATCTCGTCATCTTCGCCTTTGGCGTGGCGTGGCTGACCAATCTCTTTGGTTGGGATAAGGCAATCGCCGCCGGTGTCGCGCCCTTCGTCTGGGCCACCGTCCTGAAGACGGCGCTGGGCGTTGCGGTGCTGCGCGGCATGTGGATGGTGCAGCGTCGGATCGGCTGAGTACGCCGCTCACGCGCAGGGAGGCGCCCGAGGAGGCTCATTGGCATGGCGATCCTGATCACGGGCGGAACCAAGGGTATCGGGCTGGCGATCGCGAAGAAATTCGCCAAGCCCGGCGCCACCATCGTCATCAACTATCTGCGCGACGAAAAAGCGGCGGAACGCGCTGTCGCTGAACTCCGCGCGCTGGGTGCCACGGTCCACGCACCGCAAGGCGATGTCAGTACACCGGCCGGCACCAACGCGCTATTCGCCCAGGTGGCGAAAGTCACCGACCGGCTCGACCTGATCGTTCATTGCGCGGTGAAGGTGTTGGTCGGGCCGATTCTCGAAACCGATCCGGTCGCCTTCACAGAAGCGATCACGCTCAACGGTACGTCGCTGGTCTATCTGGTCCAGGCCGCGCGGCCGCTGCTGAAGCGCGGCAGCAGCATCGTCTTCCTGTCGAGCCGCGGCAGCCGCCAGAATGTGCCGCATTACGCGGCCATCGGCGCGGGCAAGGCGCTGGCCGAATCGCTGGTGCGCTATCTGGTGCCGGAACTGGCGCCGCTGGGTGTGCGCATCAACTGTATCGCGCCCGGTACGCTCGACACCGAGGCGGTACGCAATCTGTTCGGGGCCGGCACCGACGCCTTTATGGCCAGCGAGGCGGCGGGCAACCCGAGCGGCCGCAATATCGATCATGACGACTACACAGGCCTGGTCGAATTTCTCGCGAGCCCCGGTGCGCAAATGATCCAGGGCCAGGTGATCTTCATCAACGGCGGCCAATACGTGATCGCCTGACCGCGCGCAGACGCGGCGGGCAAGAACAGGGAGGAGAGGATGGCCAAAACGGGACGGCTGACGCTCGACAAGATGGGCTATTCGATGCCGGTGGACGCGCCCGCCTATCAGGCGCCGCCCTATCACTATCGCAACGCCCAGGCAATCGCGATCAAGTTCGAGACCGATCTCGACGCCGCGCTCGACGTGTTGCCCGCGCCGCTTGAACTGATCGAACCGGCGACGGCCAATCTCTCTTTCTACTGGTATCCCTTCACCACCTTCGGTCCCTATCACGAGGTGATCCTGCGCCTCTATGCGCAGCACGACGGCAAGCCGCT
>CAZNZI010000645.1:0-3426 GCA_964577475.1 uncultured Rhodospirillaceae bacterium | reverse complement strand
AGGTGATCCCCGAGGAAATGCGGCTGCGCATTTCGTGGGATCACGTGATCGCGCATATGGTCGACGGGCTCGGCGCGAAAACGACCCGCGCGCGCGCGCCCTTCCATCCCGAAAGCGGCGCATACGGCCAGGCCCATTTCGCGCATGGCGGACACGGACAGGATCATGGCCATAGCCACTGACGGATCATCGGGCAACGGCGCGCTGATCCGGCTGCTGGCCTGGCTGTCGCCTGCCTTTCCAGTCGGCGGCTATACCTATTCGCATGGCGTCGAACGCGCCGTTGAGGAAGGTACGATCACCGATGGCGACACGCTACGCCGCTGGATCGACGGCGCGCTGACATACGGCCCTGCGCGCGTCGATGCCGACCTGCTCCGTGAAACCTGGACCGCGGTGACGACCAATGATCACGTCGCCTTCGAACGCACGCACGCGCTCGGCGAGACGATGCGCGGTACGCCGGAATTGGCGCTGGAAAGCCTGCAACAGGGCGAGAGCTTTCTCACCACCGTCAATGCGACCTGGCCCCATCCCGAGCTGACCCGTTGGACAGAACTGCTGCGCGCAGCGGGGCGTGCGCCGGCCTATCCGATCGCCGTGGGCCTTGCCGCCGCTACCCACGGCGTGCCGCTCGAGGCGACGCTGTCGGCGTATCTCCATGCCTTCGCCGCGGCCTTGGTGAGCGCGGCGGTGCGCTTGGTGCCGCTCGGCCAGACGGTGGGGCAACAGACGCTGGCCGCGCTCGAACCAACCATAGCGGAAGCGACTACGGCGTCACTCGCACGCGATCTCGATCAACTGGGCTCGGCCGCGCCGCTGATCGATCTGTTTTCCATCGCCCACGAAACCCAGCATGTCAGGTTATTCCGCTCATGAATGCGCCCACCCGTCCCTCTTCCTCTCCTCTGCGCGTGGGCATCGGCGGTCCGGTCGGCGCCGGCAAGACCTCGCTGCTCGAGCGCCTGTGCCGTGTCATGCATGGGCCCTACAACATCGTCGCGATCACCAACGACATCTATACGCGCGAGGACGCCGAGATCCTGGCACGGTCGGGCGCCTTGCCGATCGAACGGATCATGGGCGTGGAAACCGGCGGCTGCCCGCACACCGCCATCCGCGAGGACGCTTCGATCAACCTGGCCGCAGTGGCCGAGATGTCGGGCAAATTCGCCGGGCTCGACGTCATATTCATCGAGTCGGGCGGCGACAACCTGGCCGCGACCTTTTCGCCCGAACTGGCAGACATCACGATCTACGTGATCGACGTGGCTGCCGGTGAGAAAATCCCGCGCAAGGGCGGGCCGGGCATCACACGATCGGACCTGCTGGTCATCAACAAGATCGACCTCGCTCCCTTGGTAAAAGCCGATCTCGAGGTGATGGACCGGGATGCCCGCAAATCGCGCGGCCAGCGCCCATTCCTGTTTACCAACCTCCACGAGGGCAAGGGTGTGCCCAAGATTGTGGAATTTATCGTCAATCGCGGCGGTTTGCGCACACCGCAAGAATCGGCGGCTCCGGCCGGTAGAATCTAGCTCCGGGCTCATATACAATCCGCCCGCGGCCGAGGGGACCGCGGGGGACGTGCGTATATGGCGGTTAATCTCGGTCATCTGCCGGAACTGGCGCAGCAATATCTGCAAGCCGCCATCAAGACGGCACAGCACTTCCTCATTCAGCCCGTTCAGCCCATCCATATCGCCGCGGTTGTCGTCGCGGCGCTGTTCTGCATCCTGCTGCGCGTCTATACGCGAGGCCTGTGGGGCTGGCTGATCCGCTATGCCGTTTTTATCGGGCTTTATTGGAAGCTGGTCCATTTCGAACCCTATCGCAGCATCTTCCCGCCGTCCGAGCAGATCGACCTCAAGATCGGGCTGGTCAACGTTGCCCGAAAACTGATCCTGGCGATCAACGACGGCGGCTACGCGGCCCATATCATCGCCGGCTACCTGCTGATCGCCTTCATCGTGCCGGTCATCATCCTGGGCGCGATCTTCCGGGCGCGCCGGCGACGGAACAAGCGCGACAACGTCGCTCCGGCTCGCATGGCGACCAGCGGCGACAGCCCAGCGGCCGCCTCGGGCCAGCCGTTCGATGTGGTAAAGCGCGAAAACGAAAAGAAGCAGACCATGGTCATCATGATGACCGATATCAAAGGCTACAGCGCGCGCATGGAGAAGGACGAGGCGGCGACCTTCGAACTGCTGAAAGAGCACAACGTCATCATGCGCCGCGCTATCACCACCAATCGCGGCAAAGAGATCAAGACCATCGGCGACGCCTTCATGGTCGTGTTCAACTCGCCGATCGACGGCGTCCGCTGCGGCATGGCCATGCAGGCCGGCTTGCACGCCTTCAACAAGCCACGCCCGGCCAATGACCACCTTCTGGTGCGCATCGGCATTCACCAGGGCGAGGTGATCGTGACAGCAAAGGACGTCTTCGGCGAAGGCGTGAACATCGCGGCCCGCATGGAATCGATCACCGATCCGGGCGGTATTTCGATCTCGAAGGACATCTACGAAGCGATCAAAGGCAAGGTGGAAGCCGGATTCCAGAGCGTCGGTATCCCGAAGATGAAGAACATCGCCAATCCGCCGGAAGTTTACAAAATCCATATCCAGCATGCGTGACCGCGGGTGGGAAACGGGAACTGGATTGGGGCAGGACCGTGAACGGGGCAAGAATCTCCTTTATTTCCCGGACGGGGCAGTTCATTAATCGGCAGACATTGTTGGGGGCGCCCGCAACTGGGCAGAAACAATGAGCGTTCTCTATAAAGCGTTGGCTCGCGCGTCCAAAGCACGCGAATCGTATCAGGATTCGAGTGGTGGAGCGGGACAGGCCGTCGTGGTGTCCTCCCGTGGCCGCCGCCGCATTCCCAAGGCTCTGATCTATTTGGTTGTTCTCGTCGTTGTCGTCGGCGGCGGCTATGTCATGTTCGGCGACGATATCGCTGATGGCGTCAATACCGTTCTGTTCGGCGATCAATCCGCGCCTCCGCCCGTTGCCGCCACCAAGACCCCCGCCCCAGCCGCTGCGGCTAAGCCGCAGGCGACGGCATCCGCCGATCAGGCGCAGCCCGCCGCCGCTCCGGCTCAGCCGGCCCAAGTGGCAACAACCGCTCCTGCAGCCCCCGCCGAACCAAACCAGGCTCCGGCCCCGGTCGCCGCTCCCGCTGCGACACCTGCTACACCTGCGGCACCGGTCGTGGCGACTGCGACACCAGCCACGCCTGCAACGCAAAACGCCGAGCCCGCCCAGCCGGCTTCCGCCGTGGCCGCACCGACACCCGCCGCCAAGCCCGGCAAGGTCGCCGCCATCACGCCTGAACAAGATCTGCCGGCCATCCTCGACCGCATCCGCCAGCAGCGGACGCGCGCGACACTGGAGCCGAGCGTCGTCGTAAATCGCAGCGCGGCG
>CAZNZI010000644.1:0-6358 GCA_964577475.1 uncultured Rhodospirillaceae bacterium | reverse complement strand
CAGGCCCAATTGCATCGGCGTCTCCTAGAGCGCGATTTCGTCAAAGCTGTGTACGATGGGGAATCGCTCGTCCAGTACGGTCTTCTCGCGCACCACATGGACGACGCGCAGACCGGCCTCCCGAGCCGCCTCCAGTTCTTTCGGGTTGTCGCTGAGGAATAGGATCGCACCCGGTGCCTGCTTGATCGCCGTGGCGATCTTGCGGTAGCTCTCTGCTTCGACCTTAGGCCCCGTCGCCAGATCGAAATGGCCCGAAAACAGCCCGCGCAGATCGCCGCCGATATTGTGCTGGAAGAGCTGCACCTGCGCCTGCACCGAGCCTGAAGAATAGATGTAAAGCGGGATACCCGCCGACGTCCAGGCGCGCATCGTGGCCAGCGCGTCGTCGTAGATATGGCCCTTCAACTCGCCGCTCTCGTATCCCTGCGCCCAGATCAGGCCTTGCAGCGATTTCAGCGGCGCAGCTTTGCGGTCTTCGTCGATCCAGCCGATCAGAGTTTCGACGGGGTCGTTGGCATTGCCGGCCAAGGCTTGCGTATCGGCCAGAGCCTGCTTGACCGCAGGATCGTTCGTATGCGCCGCGACGAAGTCACGCAGATGGCGCAGCGCATAAGGAAAGAGGATATCGGCGACGAAGGAAATCGAACTGGTCGTTCCTTCGATGTCGAGAAGGATCGCCGCCAGTTTGTCCGTCACGCCGCCTCGTGGACGAAGCGGGTCGCGATCGTGTCGCCGGTGAACTTGGCCACCCAGCCTTCGGGACTGATGAAGATGCGGATGGCGGCGAAGAGCGGACGCTCGCCCATGTCGAACCAATGCTTGGTGCCGGCAGGCACCGAGAGAAGGTCATCCTTCTCGCACAGGATCTCGTAGACGTTGTCGCCGATATGCAGGAAGAAGCTGCCGCTGCCCTCGACGAAGAAGCGCACCTCGTCGTCCTCGTGAATGTGTTCGTTGAGGAACTTGGCGCGCGCCGCCTTGCGGTCGGGGTGGTCGGGATGCATGCGCACCACGTCCTGAGTCTTGTAGCCGCCGATCTGTTTCAGCCGTTCGACATCCTTGGCATAGGCCGCTAGCACTTCCTCCTGCCCCGCACTCGGCGGCAGGACGGCGGTGGCTTTCCAGCGCTCGAAGCGAACGCCGACCTTTTCCAATTCCTGCGCGATGCGGGCGCCATCAGCGGTGACGAGCGTGGGCGCGGTGTTGCTGTTGTGAGGGTGGATCGCGAGACGGCTCATGACAGTCTCCGCAGTTCGAGTTGCAGGGCGAGGAGATAGTCGAAGGCTTCAAGGTGGCGCCAGGCTTCAGATGGCGTGCGGCCCCAGGCATAGAGCCCGTGCCCGGCGAGCAGGAAACCATGAACGCCGGTCCGGCCGAGCGCGGACTGAAGGACGTCTTCGGCCAAGGCATCGATGTCCTGCGTGTTTGGAAAGATCGAGACGACGATTCCCGTATCGTGGGTTTTGATGCCGCTGAACGCCTTTAACAGTTCCATCCCCTTGAGGACGATCTTGCCGTTATCGGCCAGGCGCAGCGAAGCCAGCGTTGCGTTCATGCTGTGGACGTGGAGCACAGCGCCCACCTCGGGCATCGCGCGGTAGAGCGCATAATGCAGCGGCGCTTCGGCCGAGGCGCGCGGATGCTTCGGCTCGTCGAGACCAACCACGATCACGTCATTTTCGGTCAGCGCGCCCTTGTCGGTACCGGTCGCGGTGATCGCCACGCGATTCGCATCGACACGCGCCGAGAAATTGCCGCTCGTCGCAGGCACCCACTGGCGGCGCGCCGATGCGGCACCGGCCTCGATCACCGCGCGCACGGCCGCAGCGGTATCGGCCAGACCTTCAACGATCCGCGCCGTCGATTGAACGGCCATAGACGTTACTCTCCCCACATCTCCCGGCCCCTCACCCTCGGGTCGGGCATCAAAGGGCGATACCGTATCGGCTGGCGCCGAAGCAGACAACACCGCTGTGGCAAGATCGCCAGTGAAGGAGGGGCCCATCACCATGGCCCTACGCGGAGAAGGACGGAAACGGGCTCCGGTTCAGGCGGCGCAGCAGAGGCCCGCGGTGCAAAGACGCCTCCGCAGCTGGCGCTGGCCCAGGGCCACGGCGGCCTCGACATCGGCGCGTTTGAGACCGTCGCGGCGCATCACGAGATGCACCAGCGGGTCGGCCAAGACATCCGAGAGTTTCGGCTCGGAACCTGCCTCGCCCCAAGGCCCGGACGCCGTTTCCGGCCGGGCGTTGCGGATGGAGTCGCGCGCCTTATATCGAGAGTCGTAGCCCATGGGGCACCTCACCAAATTGCCGCCTCGACGCTGTAGACGATCATATATTATGCCTATTGTGATCGTCAATAAAATAAAAACTGCATAAAAAATATGTTTAAATTCGCTGCGACGATCTGAAATCGCGGATGGCGCGGTATTCGGCCTCGTTCAGCTAAACGAAGAAATCCGGCAGCGGGGTCTCGCCTGGCGTCACCGCATAGAGGGAGAGATCGGTGATCCCGGCCTCGGCCAAGGCCTGTTCGTCGGTGACGAAGCGGCCGGTGTAGTCGCGCGCCGGGCGGGTCAGGATGAAATGGGCAGCGTCGGCCATGATCTCGGGCCGGCGCGACTTCTTCATCATCATGTCGCCACCCAGCATGTTGACCGCGGCCGTGGCGATCGTTGTGCGCGGCCAAAGCGCGTTGACTGCGATCCCGTCCTCGCGCAACTCGCCGGCCAGCCCCAACACGCATTCGCTCATGCCAAATTTGGCGATGGTGTAGGCGACATGCGGCGCGAACCAGCGCTCTTCCATATTGAGCGGCGGCGAGATCATCATGATGTGTGGGTTGAGCGCCTTCTTCAGATGGGGGATGCAGGCCTGCGAGCAGAGGAAAGTGCCGCGCACATTGACGCCCATCATGAGATCGAAGCGCTTGGCCGGCGTGTCGAGCGTCGGTGTCAGGCTGATGGCGCTCGCATTGTTGACCAGGATGTCGATCCCGCCGAAATGTTCGGCGGCTTTGGCCACCGCATCATGAATCTGGTTCTCATCGCGGATATCCACCTGCAATGCCAGCGCCTTGCCGCCGGCCGCCTCGATCTCGGCGGCGGCGGTGTGGATCGTGCCCGGCAATTTGGGATGGGGCGTGTCGGTCTTCGAGGCGATGACGATATTGGCGCCGTCATTGGCGGCGCGGATCGCGATCGCCTTGCCGATGCCGCGGCTGGAGCCGGTGATGAACAGCGTCTTGCCCTTCAAGCTTTCCATGATCACTCCGCCGCTTTGGCCATGTTCAGTTGAGGCTCGTCGATCGTTTCATCGAGACCGCGCCAGCCTTGCACCCAGGCGGGTAGTTCGGGCGGCGCGCCGGTGTGGCCAAGCTCGCGCGCGATCTCCTCGGGCAATACCCGCTTGCCGCCGCTGCGAAAGGCCGCCCACATGATCGCTTGGCAGGCGACGACACCATCGACTTCGATCCAATGCTCGACATAGGCGCGCCGGTCGTCCCAGCCGACGAAGCGCGAATGAAGCGTGAAGGCTTCGAAGGGCCGCAGCGCGCGCCTAAAACGCACCGAAGCCGCACCCATCAGCGGCTGCCAGCGCCGCCGAATGAAGGCGCGCATCATGCCGGTGCGCAAGAAGAGATCGAGCCGCCCGAGATCCATCACCGCTAGATAGCGGGCGTTGTTCATATGGATGTTGATGTCGAGATCGGTGATCCAGACCCGGCCACGCAGCACCGACTCGTCGAAATAGCCGAGCCGGGGCTTGAACAGCGTGCCAATCAGCACGCCCAACATGCGCAGCCAGAGATTCACGACGCGGCCTCAGAAGGCCGCGTCTTCGAACGCCATCATCGTCTTGCCGCCGGCCATGATTCCGGCGAACAGGCCGGAGGTCTGCGGCAACACCCGCTCCATATAGAACTTCGCGGTGTTGACCTTGGCCTTGTAAAAACCGTCGCTGTCTCCGGCTGTGCCGATCTTCGGCAGCGCGACCTCGGCGGCCTTGCACCACATGAAGGCGAGCGCAACCAAGCCGAAGAGACGCTGATATTCGGTCGCCGCGGCGCCGGCCTCGTCAGGATTGCCCATGCCCTTCTGCATGATATGGGCCGTGGCCTGCTGCAGACGGACGAAGGCCTTTGCCAGAGCCTGGACGAACGGGCTCAACGTCTCGTCTTCCACCTTCGCCTCGATATAGGCCGCGACGGGATGAAAGAAGAAGCGCAGATAGCGGCCTGCATGAGCCGGCAGCTTACGGCCGACCAGGTCGAGTGCCTGAATACCATTGGTGCCTTCGTAGAGCATCGCGATACGCGCGTCGCGCACATACTGCTCCATGCCGTTCTCGCGGATGTAGCCGTGGCCGCCCAACATCTGCACGCCGAGATTGGCTGCCTCGAAGCCAAGATCGGTCGAGAGCGCCTTCACCATCGGCGTCATCAGCGCGACGAAATCCTCAGCGTCCTGCTTCTCCTGCGGATCGGCAGAATGAGTAAGGATATCGAGCGCGCGCGACACCCATACCGCGAAAGCGCGCGTACCCTCGGTGGTGGCACGCATGGTCAGCAACATGCGGCGGATATCGGGATGGACGATAATCGGATCGGCTACCTTGTCGGGATATTTCGCGCCCGTGAGCGCGCGGCCCTGAAGGCGATCCTTGGCATAGGCCACGGCGCCCTGATAGGAGACCTCGCCCATACCGATGCCTTGGATACCGACGCCGATGCGTGCCGCGTTCATCATCGTGAACATGGCACGCATGCCCTTGTGCGGCTCTCCGACCAGGAAGCCGGTCGCGTCGTCGAAGTTCATGACACAGGTGGCTGAGCCCTTGATGCCCATCTTGTGCTCGATCGCGCCACACATCACGCCATTGCGCGGGCCGATCGAACCATCGTCCTTCACCATGAATTTCGGCACCAGGAACAGGCTGATGCCCTTAATGCCTTTCGGACCGTCGGGCAGTTTGGCCAGAACGAGATGGATAATGTTCTCGGTGAGATCGTGCTCGCCGCCGGTGATGAAGATCTTGGTGCCGGTGATCTTGTAGCTGCCGTCGCCGGCCGGTACAGCGCGTGTGCGAATTTGGCCGAGATCGGTGCCGCAATGCGGCTCCGTCAGGCACATCGTGCCGGTCCAAGTCGCCTCAGACATCTTGTGAACATATTTCTCTTTCAGCTCCGGAGCGCCGTGAGTCACGATCGCGCGGATCGCACCCTGGGTCAGGCCGCCATAGAGTTGGAAGGCGAGATTGGCCGAACACTGCATCTCTTCGAGCAGCGAGCCGACCATATGCGGCAAGCCCTGCCCGCCCCATTCCGGCTCGGTCGCGAAACCGCCCCAGCCGCCCTCCCGGAATTGTTTGTAGGCTTCGATGAAACCCTTGGGTGTGCGAACGACGCCGTTTTCGTAGTGGCAGCCTTCCTCGTCGCCCGAACGGTTCAGCGGGAATAGGACTTCCTCGCAGAACTTGGCGCTCTCTTCGAGCACGGGGTCGATCAGATCGCGCGTCATCTCGGCGTAGCCAGGATATTTGGTGAGGCCGTCGAGATCATGCATCTCGTAGAGCGCGAAGCGCATGTCGCGCAGCGGAGCCTTATAGGTGGCCATGGCTGTGTCCTCGCCTTAATTGCGGAGCGGTTTGCCGGTCTCGAGCACGGACTCGATACGCGCCAGGGTGGCGGGGGTCCGCACCAGGCGCATGAAGTGTTCGCGTTCGAGATCGAGCAAATTCTGCTCGGTGAGAGTCTTGGTCGGATCGGTGTTGCCGCCGCTCAGCACCTCAGCGAGCGCGCCGGCCACCACCACATCGTGTCTGGTGGCGATGCCACGCTTGCGGAAGCTGTCGACGGCCAAGCCCAACGCCGTTTTGCCGGACGGTCCAGGCAGGACGAACTCCGGCGGCTTCGGCGGTTTGTATTTCGAGGCAAGCTTCAGTGCCTTTGTCTTGGCATCGGCCAGCAGACGATTGCGGTTCATAGTGATGCCATCGGTATCACGCAGGAAGCCGTGCTCGCGCGCCTCGGCTGCCGATTTTGCCACCGTGGCGACCGAGACCGTTTCGAACACTTTCGCGACCGCCGGCATCGGTCCATGGGGCAGATGGCCATTGGCGCTCCAGCGCGCAAGCATCTCTTTGCAGCCGCCCCAACCCGGCACAAGGCCGACACCGCATTCGACGAGGCCGACATAAGACTCGGCGTGGGCTTGGATCGCCGCTGAGTGGAGAAGGATTTCGCAACCGCCGCCGAGCGCAAGGCCGGCCGGCGCAGCGACCGTGGGGAACGGCGCGTATTTGAGCGCCATATAGGTGTTCTGCCCGGCCGCAACCGACTGCTCGATTTCCTGATA
>CAZNZI010000643.1:0-15054 GCA_964577475.1 uncultured Rhodospirillaceae bacterium | reverse complement strand
CGGATGTCGTATTCGCGCAGAATGCTGGGATGGAAACGATGCGTCATGGGAGGCGGTGGCGGGTCAGGCCGACACTATATCATCGTCGCGGAAGCCCGTGCCGAGTTGCAATTCGATGATATCGGCGGGCCGGGTTCTGGGGTTTTCAAGACGATAGGGCGTTCCGGGCGGGATATCGATGGCCTGGCCTTTGCCCAGCGCCCGTGGCGCGCCCGCGCCTGTGACCACGGGGGCGCCATCGGTCACAACCAGATGCACGCCGCCCGTCGCCGCGCTTTGTACCGTAATCCATTTGCCGGGATTGATCGTGACCTGCCGGATGCGCGCTGCCCCGTCGGTCAGCAAGAGCCGGCGGATTCCCCAGGACTGCTGGATGTTGAGATGGTCGATCGCCTCGCTGCGCCGGGCGTGGTTCAGGGTCTCGACGATGGGCCGGATGTCCTGGGCGGCGTTGCGGTTGACGGCCAGTACGGCGTCCTTGGTCGCGACCAGGATGATGTCCTGCAGGCCCGAAGCGGCCACAAGCTGGTTCTCGCCGCGCACATAGGTGTTGCGCGAGTCGAGCACGATGGCGTCGCCGATGACGACATTGCCGCGCTGGTCCTTGTCCG
This sequence comes from uncultured Rhodospirillaceae bacterium, assembly GCA_964577475.1. Classification (GTDB taxonomy): domain Bacteria; phylum Pseudomonadota; class Alphaproteobacteria; order Rhodospirillales; family Magnetospirillaceae; genus JASHSH01. The sequence goes on along the minus strand of CAZNZI010000643.1, from coordinate 14,443 downwards.
AGACGTTCCAGAGTTCGGCCCAGGAGCCGACATCGGTCCAGCCAATATCGCAAGGGATGGTGACGACATTGGCCGATTTCTCCATGACCGCGTAGTCGATGGAGATCGGCGGGATGCGTGAGAAGGCTTCCGCGCCCAGGCGGACGAAATCGCCGTCCTCGGTCCGCGTGGCCACCGCGTCGTGGACGCCGGCCAGCACGTCGGGGGCGCATTTCTCAAGCTCGGCGACGAAGCTCTTGGCCGAGAACAGGAACATGCCGCTGTTCCAATAATGGTTGCCGTCGGCCAGGAAACGGATCGCGTTCTCCAGATTCGGCTTTTCCACGAAGGCGGCCACCTGGAACAGATTGGCGAAGCCCGCGACGGGCTGGCCGTGGCGGATATAGCCGTAGCCTGTTTCCGGCCGTGTCGGCGTCATCGAGAAGGTGACCAGACGCCCAGCCACGGCGGCGGGGAGTGCCATGGCGATCTGGTCGCGGAATTCGGCGACGCGGCGGATCGAATGGTCGGCGGGCGCCACCAGCAGAACGGCCGCCGGATCGGCTTCCAGGGCCAGCAAGGCGGCCGCGGCGATAGCGGGCGCGGTGCTGCGCGGCATTGGCTCGAGCAACACGCGTCCGTCGCCGGGCGCGATCGAACGCAACTGTTCGATGACGCCCCGGCCGAGCGTTTCGCTGGTCACCAACCAAGCCGGGCCGAACTTGGCGCGGTCGGTGAAGCGCAGCAGGGTCTCGGCCAGCATCGACACGTCGCCGACCAGCGCCTGCATCTGCTTCGGCGCGTTCTGGCGCGAGAGCGGCCACAGGCGCGTGCCAGCGCCACCGGCCAGAATGACCGGCGTGATGGTTGGGGAGGGTGCGGTGGCCAGGCTCACGGGCTTACGGGATCAGTCGCGGCCATGGTGGCGGGTTTCAGCCTCGCGGGCGATGACCTTCAGGTCCGCGGCCACCATTTCCTTCACCAGATCCTTGAAGCCTACCTTGTGCTTCCAGCCTAGCTTTGTGTGGGCCTTGGTCGGGTCGCCGAGCAGAAGCTCGACTTCGGCGCGGCGGAAATAGATCGGATCGATGCGGATCAGCACGTCGCCGGTCTTCTTGTCGAAGCCGACCTCGTCGACGCCTTCGCCGCGCCACCCGATCGTCTTGCCGACTTCGGCAAAAGCCAGTTCGACGAACTCGCGCACTGTGTGCATCTCGCCGGTGGCCAGCACGTAGTCGTCGGGCTCGTCCTTCTGCATCATCATCCACATGCCTTCGACGTAGTCTCGTGCGTGGCCCCAGTCGCGCTTGGCTTCCAGGTTGCCGAGATACAGCGTATTCTGCAGGCCCAGCTCAATCGCCGCCACGGCGCGCGTCACCTTGCGGCTGACGAAGGTTTCGCCGCGCAGCGGACTCTCGTGATTGAACAGGATGCCATTCGATGCGTGGATGCCGTGAGCCTCGCGATAATTCACTGTGATCCAGTAGCCGTAAATTTTGGCGGCGCCATAGGGGCTGCGCGGATAGAAGGGGGTCGTCTCCCGCTGCGGCGTCTCGGCGACCTTGCCGTACAGTTCCGAAGTCGAGGCCTGATAGAACCGTACGTGATCCTTCATGTCGAGGATGCGGATCGCCTCCAGCATGCGCAGCGTACCGAGCGCGTCGGCGTTGGCTGTATATTCCGGCGTCTCGAAGCTGACCTGAACATGGCTTTGGGCGGCCAGGTTGTAGATCTCGGTCGGCTGAGTCTGCTGGATGATACGGATCAGACTGGTGGCATCGGTCATGTCACCGAAGTGCAGATAAAACGGAACGCCCCCTTCGTGAGGATCGTGATAGAAGTGCTCGAGGCGGGCGGTATTGAAGGACGACGAGCGCCGCTTAATGCCGTGGACCGTGTAGCCCTTCCGGAGAAGCATCTCCGCCAGATAGGCGCCGTCCTGCCCGGTTACACCAGAAATTAACGCTGTCGGTGCCACTCTCTCGCTCCGTCTTAGTCATGCCCGCGGGTTTGAACGGCAGAATAGGGTGAGCCGCCTTAATCATCTGCTAACGGCCTGAAGGCAAAAGGTTTTGCGAAAAGGAAAAATCCGCCGAGAACTCAAGATAAGGGCCCTAACCCGGCGTGATATCACGCCACCTGGTCTGGGTCGCGTGATACATACGGGCGGCCGCCAAATCCAATGGCGATGGGGCGTGATGGAAATTTACGTAATAGAAACAATGTAGTACGTTGCGCCGATGAAGATGGATTCGACTATTCTGGTGACAGGTGCCGCGGGCATGGTTGGCGGCGCCGCCGTCCGTGCACTACGCCAGCGCGGCCACCGCAATGTACTGACGCCGACCCGCGGCGAACTCGATCTGGCCGATCGTGACGCGGTGATGATCTATATGGAACGCACGCGTCCGCAACATGTGCTGATGATCGGCGCCAAAGTGGGTGGCATCGCCGCCAACAACGGCGACCCGGTCGGTTTCGTCGGTGAAAATCTCAAGATCACCCAGAACCTGTTCGATGCGGCACAGAAGTTCGGCACCGAAAAAAATCTGTTCCTGGGATCGTCCTGTATCGATCCGCGCGCCGCGGCACAGCCGATGGTGGAGGAGTCCTTGCTCACGGGTCCGCTTGAGCCAACCAATGAAGGCTTCGCACTGGCCAAGATCGTCGGCCTCAAGCTGGCCGACTATCATTGGCGGCAGCACAAGATGCTGACCGTCTGCCCGATGCCTTGCAATCTCTACGGCACGGGCGACCATTACGATTTCGAGCGCAGCCATGTGTTGTCGGCGCTCGTGCGGCGGTTTGTCGACGCCAAGGATGCCGGCACGCCCAGTGTGACCCTCTGGGGCACCGGGTCGCCGCGCCGCGAATTCATGCATGTCGACGATCTTGTCCGCGCGCTGCTGTTCTTCATGGATGAGGTCGAGACGCCCGAGCACATCAATGTGGGAACGGGCGAGGACGTGAGCATCAAGGAATTGGCGGAAACCATCGCCGACGCGGTCGATTATGACGGCGACATCGTTTGGGATCACAGTCGCCCCGACGGGATGCCGCGGAAGCTGCTCGATTCCTCGAAAGTGCAGAAGCTGGGATTCCAGACATCCGTCACGATCACGGACGGGATTGCGCGGACCATCGCCGAGTATCGGCATTTGAAAGCGAGTGGAGGCACGGTTCAATGAAGACGTCGACGATCGACGATTTGCGCCAAGTTATCGATCGCGCGATCGAGACGGAAAGCCGTATCGCCTCGGAAAAAGCCACGCGGTACTGGTATCCGCTGAGCCTCGCCACCTATAGCGGCGCCGAGATCACGGAAGCCCTCGACTCGATGATCAAGTTCCGCACCACGATGAGCGATAAAACGGCGCGTTTTGAGAACGCTTTCGCCAAATGGAACGGCTCCAATGAAGCGCTGATGGTGAATAGCGGCTCGTCGGCCGATTTCCTGCTGTGCCTCCTGATGACTAACCCGCTACGGCCCCTGTTGCAGCCGGGCGATGAGATATTGATCCCTGCCGTGACGTGGCCGACTCAGATCTGGTCTGCGATGATGGCCGGACTGAAGGTGAAGCTGATCGATGTCGACCCCGCGACCCTCAACATCGACTACGACGATCTCGAAGCCAATATCACGTCCAAGACTCGTGCGCTGTTCGTGGTGCATATCATGGGCAATCCGTGCGACATGGATCGTCTGACCTCGATTGCCAAGCGCCACGAGCTGCTCATCGTTGAGGATTGCTGTGAGGCTATGGGCGCCTCCTTCGACGGGAAGAAGGTCGGCAATTTCGGGATCGGCGGCGCGTTCTCGTTCTTCTTCTCCCATCACATCACGACGATGGAAGGCGGGATGATCGTCACCGACACGGCCGACGGCGCCGACCATTTGCGCCTCCTGCGTGCCCATGGCTGGACGCGCAGCTCGATGCGTCAGCAGTATAGCTCTGAAGACTACCCGGATATCGATCCACGCTACGCCTTCGTGAACTGGGGCATGAACGTGCGTCCGATGGAAGTGCAGGCGAGCTTCGGCCTTCATCAGCTCGAACGGGCCGACGACTTTGCCATTCGCCGCGCTGCGATGGCCGCCAAGTTCAATGCCTTCATCTCTCGCACGCAGTATATGCGCATGCCGAAGGTCGACCCGCGCGCGGTGCCGTCTTGGCTTGCGCTGGCGGTGATGGTGTCAAAGGACTCGCCGTTCACCAGCAAAGAAATCACTCACTATCTCGAAGAGGCCGGGATCGAGACGCGGCCGATCGTGACGGGCAACATGGCGCGTCATCCGGTTGCGCGGCTGTTTCCCGAACTGAGTGCGCGCCAGTTCAAGGGCGCGGACGAAATCCATGATCGCGGCTTCTACATCGGCGTTTCGCCGCTGCAGACCGACGAGAAGTTCGATCGCTTGCTGCACGTGTTCGAAGACTTCTTGAAGAAGTTTGAATAGGGGAAGGTGCTTCACCTTTCTCGAGAAACGAAAGAACAAGGGCGCCGCGATGTCCATTGAAGTTGCAATCGGATCGCAATCCATTCGACCGTTGCGTGAACGTATCCTGAGAGTGGCCTCAAATGCGCGCGAAGGCCATATTCCCAGCGCCCTGTCAGTGCTGGACATTCTGTGGGTGCTTTACGACCGCATCCTGAAGATTGACCCCGTGAATCCAGTCGAGGAGACGCGCGACCGCTTCGTGCTTAGCAAGGGTCACGCCTCGATCGGTCTGTACGCGGTGCTGGCGCAGAAAGGTTTCTTCTCGCAGGAAACGCTGGAAGATTTCTGCAAGTTCGATAGCCCGCTGGGAGGGCATCCTGATTGCAGGAAGGTTCCCGGCGTCGAAGCTTCGACGGGCTCGCTGGGACACGGTTTTCCGATGACCGTGGGTATGGCCCTGGGTCTGAGGATTCGCCGCAATCCCGCACGCGTGGTTTGCATGATCGGCGACGGTGAAGCGAACGAAGGCAGCATTTGGGAAGCGGCGCTGCTGGCAGCCCATCACAAGCTGGCCAATCTGACTTGCATCGTCGACTACAATCATTCCACCGACCGGGCCTTGTCGCTTGGCGATATCGGCGCCAAATTCTCTGCGATGGGTTGGTCCGTCAGCGAAATCGATGGGCATGACCACGAGGCCGTCCATGGTGCACTCAGCCAGCGTTTGAATAATGCGCCGACCTGCGTGATCGCCAATACGGTCAAAGGCTATGGTTGCCTGCCGATGGAAAACGACCCATCCTGGCATCACAAATCGCCATCGGCCGCTGAATTGCCAGAGTTGCTGGGGGCGCTGCGATGAGCATGCGCAAGCAGCTGGTGCAGACGGTTTCGCGTCTGCTGACCCAGGACGAGCGCGTCGTCCTGTTGCTGGGAGATATCGGCGTCTTCGGTTTTCGAGATGCGTTCGAAGCATTCGGCGAGCGCGTCTACAATGTCGGCATCCTTGAGCAGGCGACAGTCAGTATGGCCGCCGGATTGGCCAAGACGGGGCTCATTCCTATCATCCATACCATTGCGCCGTTCCTCGTCGAGCGTTGCCTGGAACAGATCAAGGTCGATTTTGGCTATCAGGGACTCGGCGGCAATTTCATCAGCGTCGGTGCGTCCTACGACTACGCGGCTTTGGGATGTACGCATCATTGCCCCGCCGACGTGCAGGTCATGAGTTCTATCCCGGGCATCGAAGTATTGCTGCCGGGAAGCGCTGGCGAGTTCGATCGTCTTCTGAGCAAGACTTACAATTCGGGGCGGCCCGCTTACTTCCGATTGAGCGAAGTCGAGAACGCTGAAACGATTGATGCTGAATACGGCCGCGCCGCCGTCGTTCGGGAGGGCCGCGCGGCGACGGTGATCGCCGTAGGGCCAATGTTGCGGCCGGTTCTCGAAGCAGCGCGCGATAAAGACGTCACTGTACTCTATTACAACGCCGTCATACCGTTCGATACGGACACACTGCGTCGTCATGCCGCGTCGCGCAAAATCCTTATCTGCGAACCATATTATCGCGGCGTACTGACGACGGACGTCATGAGCGCGCTATGGCCCAATCCCGTCTTGGTCCGCAACGTGGGTATTCCGCGACATTTCCTCACCAATTATGGCTCCGTGAAGGAGCACGACGTGGCCCTCAATCTGACGCCGGACGGCATCCGCGGCGAATTGGAAAAACTGATCGATGCGTAGTCTTACCGAATTGATCGATAGCGATACCGCCAAGGTCACGCGGGCCGTCGATCTATCTCCTCTGGATGGAAGCTCGCTTCTGATCACGGGCGCTTCCGGGCTTCTGGGCACTTACCTCCTCGCAACCCTGCACCATTGGATGCGCGAGTCGGGAAGAAAGGTGGAGGTTGCGGCCATCTGCCGCTCTTCGCCGCCGCCCTTGATGACCGATATCTTCAAGAATCGTCATATTCGCTTCTTGCAGGCCGATCTCGCCGAGCCTGCGGCTGCTGCACGTCTGCCGGTCGCGGACCATGTCATTCATGCCGTCGGCTATGCCCAGCCGAGCAAGTTCCTTGAAGACCCGGTCAAGACGATCCGCATCAACACAACGGCGACGATCGAGATGCTCGAGCGCTTGCCGTTCAACGGCAAATTCCTGTTCCTGAGTTCCTCCGAGGTTTACAGCGGCTCGAAGAGTTTTCCCCATCGCGAGGACGATATTGGCACGACCAATCCAAGTCATCCGCGAGCCTGCTATATAGAAGGCAAACGCAGTGGCGAGACCATCTGTAATGCGTTCCGCAAACAAGGCCGCGATACGAAGTCGGCCCGGTTGGCGCTTGCTTATGGTCCAGGCACGCGCGCCGACGATCAGCGTGTGCTGAGCAGCTTCATTCGCCGCGCTCTGGTGGACAAGCGTATCGCGCTTCTCGACCGCGGCATCGCCACGCGGACTTACTGCTACATCAGCGACGTGACGGAAATGCTGCTGTCGATACTGCTGTATGGGCGTGAGCCGGTCTACAATGTCGGCGGCCGTTCCAAGACTACGATCCTGGAATTGGTGTATGCCATCGGCAAGGAGGTCGGTGTCCCGGTCGAAGCGCCGCCGGATACGGGCGATGCCACGGGCGCGCCGCAGGAAGTTGCTTTGGATTTGTCGCGTGTCTGCGATGAGTTCGGCAAACGCGATTTCGTTTCCCTGGAAGAGGGCCTCCGCCAGTCGATCGAATGGCAACGGCACTTGCGCGGCCAATCTTGAGTTAACAATGAGCGAATCACTCGAAACTATTCTCCGGCTCAGCGCCGCTGGTGATCACAATGCCTTGCTGGCCTACGTGCAGCAAGACGGGCAGGATACGAATCAACTCGTGATGGCCGCACTTCAATTGCTGGCCACGAATCAGTTTCCCAGCGCATATGTCGTCGCCCGAGCGATTGCGAGCAAGAGCATCGCGCACCCCGTCGCGGCCCTCGCGTTGAGCATCGGCGGGAGTATGATCGGCAATCCGGGGGATCACCAGATTGGCACCGATCTTCTGCGCCGCACGGTCGACCTTCTGGAACCGGAACAGCAGGCGACGATCTATTCGGAAATCATCTGCAAGACCGTTCCCAATCTCGTCAACCATGCCTTCCTAAACAACAACACGGAGATGATGCTCCAGTTGTTGGAGACCCTGAAGGCTGGCGTTCCAAGTCTCCGACCGATTTTCGATCTGCAGACTCCGGCGGCCGCTTTCGATCTGGAGCAGGTGCGGCGTCGCGGTCGCGAGCGCGCGACACTCATTCCCATGGTGCAGCCGCCTGCCGGCGCACCGAAGGCAGTCCACAAGGCTGTCGTAGCTGTCCGCGAATATTTTCTCGGCGCCGTCACAGATCCGAAGAAGTCGCGCCTCTGCGAAATCGGGCCCCGCATCGCTGACGCCTTCACCGCATATGGCTGGCCGTCGCATTTCTATGGAATGCGGTTTCTTGACGTCGAGGAAGACTATCGTGGTATTGCCGAGATGTGCCGCCAGACGGGCGCTGATATCTTGGTTCTCGACGATAACCTCATCCAGAACGAGATAGCCAAGAAAGCACGAACAGAGCTTGTCGCGCAGATGAAGCGCGAAATTCCAGGGTTGAAGGTCATTTCGACCTATTTTGATCCCTGGATGCTGTCGGCCGAAGACATCATCACGGCCTCGGCCATGGTTGACCTGATCTGGACGCCCAGCCCCTCGCTCCCGGTCTGGGACCATCCGGCGTTGAAGGATAAAGCGTGCATGACGCTTTATCCGCTGGGCGTGGATTTCGCCCCGCCGATCGGCAGCCTGAAGACACGGCTGACCTTCGCCGGCAGCGTCATGGGCAACAACTGGCATCGTGCGCTGTGGCTGGGCGCCATCAAGCATGAAGGCTTGCCGGTCGATCCGCAGATTTCCTCGCATAAGGCCGATGGGCTTTCGGCGCTTGAAAGTTACAAGGTCTATCTTTCTCGTTTGGCCGACGCGCAGTGTTCGCTCAATTTCTCGATGCGCAATGATCTGCAGCGCATCTTCACGAGCCGGACGATCGAGACCATCCTGAGCGGTGCTTTGCTGATCGAGGAATGGTCGCCGGATATCGGCCACTACTTCGTCGCCGGCGATCACTATCTGGATTTCATCACCTTCGGCGAGTTGCGGTCGGTGGCCCAATTCATCGAAAGCCATCCAGACACGGCGAACGCCATCCGGAAGGCCGGAGCGGACTTCGCGCGTGAGCGCTACAACGACATGCGCATCGTCGCGAATATCGAAGCGCGGCTTTATCACCCGGAAATCCGATCGGAGACACCAGCTATGTCCGCCTCTCCCGCGACGCCCCAAGCCGGGGCGGCTGCGCCATCCAATCGCTTCTTCGGTTCCATGGTCGGCGTTGATGTTCGCGTCAAGGTCGTCGATATCGGCGCTAATCCAATCAACGGACCCGCGCCTTACGAGGCGCTCCTGAAAAGCAATTGCGCAGAGGTGGTGGGCTTCGAGCCCAATCTGGAGGCGCTTGCCGAGCTGGAAAAAATCAAGGGACCGAACGAGATCTATCTGCCGCACGCGATCGGCGACGGCAAGCGCCACACGTTGAATTTCTGCCAGGCGCCGGGCATGACGTCGTTGCTGACGCCCAATCCGAAAGTATTGGGCCTGTTCCATGGTTTTCCGGATTGGGGCCGTATCGTTGCGACAGAACAGATAGACACGGTCCGTCTCGACGACATTCCAGAAACCAGCAATGTCGATTTTCTAAAGATGGACATCCAAGGCGCAGAACTGATGGTTCTGCGCAACGCTGAAAATCGGCTCCGCGACGCGCTGGTCGTGCAGACCGAAGTCGAATTCATGGAGATGTATGTCGATCAGCCGTTGTTCTCGGATATCGACCTGTTCATGCGCGAGCGAGGCTTCGTATTCCATCGCTTCTTCCCGACCGTTAGTCGTGTCATCCGTCCCCTGATGGTCGATAACAGCATTTACGCCGGGTTGAGCCAGCTGCTCTGGGCCGATGCCGTCTTCGTGCGCGATTTCACCAAATTGGAGTTGATGACGGATCGCCAATTGGTGAGCGCCGCCGCAATTCTGCATGAGTGCTTCCAGTCGATCGACTTGGCGCTGCACTTGCTGAACGAATACGATCGGCGCCAGGGATCGCAGATGGCCGTCAACTATCTGATTGCCCTCCGCAAACCGTAGCACCGATTCTCGTTGGCGCATTCGCGGGGGAACTCATTCAGGCGATCCGGACTCGTCTGGCTCGTAGATCATCCCCTATGATCCCCTGTTCGGCGATGCCGCACGGAACCTTGATCAACTCGTCGAGCCTTCTGCACCGAAGCCTGCCGGTCGAGCGGAACGAACATCAATGTGAAGCCGCCGCCGCCCGCGCCGAGCAGCTTGCCATCCAGCGCGCCGGCATCGAGAGCGGCGTCGTAGATTCGTTGATCGCGGCGTTCGACACCTCGTCGCTGAGATCGCGTTTGAGCATCCACGAAGCGTGAAAGAGCCGTCCGATCTGCGATGTCACGCGTCGGATTGCTGACGATTTCTTCGGCCTCGTCGACCACCGCCGTCATGCGTACGATATTGGCCGCGCGGTTGTGCAGATTGGCTATGTGATGTGCTGCGACTTCCGACGAAGCGCGAAATGCTCGAAAAGTAGAGCTGGCAGTAACTCTGCGGCGCAAGGCGCCGCTCCATCGACACGATGACCGGCTTGACCACATAAGTTTCGTCGGTGGTGAAATCGACGCGATTGAAGCCGCCATAGGCCGCCCAGATCCAGTCCTATGATCCGACATTTTCCTGGATCACGTCCTGCTCGCTTCGGATGGCTTTGTCGGATGACGACACGCGCCGTCCTTTGAGGGCATACAGCCTATTGAGAAGACCAACAGTGAAGGCCGAGGACGAACCGAGGCCAGAGCGCGCCGGCAAATCGCCGTCTGATGTAATTCCAGTCCGTACTTAAGCTTGAATTTGGCCATCCGCCAGGCGGCGCTACCCGGTTCACCAGCGGAGAGCCCTTCGGCCTGGAAACTGCACTATTGCCTGCAGTGTTGCTAAACGGGGCTTGATTAGGCATGCATATCGTCGCGGAAACCTTTCTCGATATCGGAACGTCAGAGTCGATCAGATGGGCCCGTTTTGGCCGACAGTCTTGCCTATGTAAGCTCCGTGACGTGCAAGGTCGTGAGTGGTAGGCCTAGTATTTCGGAATGAAATCAATCGGTTGAGCACTATTTCCAGACCCTTGACTCCCCCTCGTTTCCCCCTATAATCCCGCACCTTCGCGATCCCGCCCGGGGAAGGCCCGTGGGGGCGGGTATCTATTGTATTTTCAGGAGAAGCCGGCTTGGCCCGTATCGCAGGCGTCAACATCCCGACCAATAAGCGGGTTTTGATCGGTCTTACCTATATCCATGGCATCGGCCGCACCAAGGCCCAGGAGATCGTCAACAAGGTTGGCATCCCAGTGGACAAGCGCGTCTCGCAGCTGTCCGATGACGAGGTCCTTCGCATCCGTGAGGTCATCGACCGGGAATACCAGGTCGAAGGCGATCTCCGCCGCGAAGTCGCGATGAACATCAAGCGGTTGATGGATCTGGGCTGCTATCGCGGCCTGCGCCACCGCAAGGGCCTGCCGGTCCATGGTCAGCGCACCCACACCAATGCCCGCACCCGCAAGGGTCCCGCCAAGCCGATCGCCGGCAAGAAGAAGGTGACGAAGTAACATGGGTAAGCCCGCCGTCCAGCGCGCCCGCCGGCGCGAACGCAAGAACATCACCGCTGGCGTCGCCCATGTGAACGCCACGTTCAACAACACCATGATCAGCATCACCGATGCGCAGGGCAACACGATCGCCTGGTCGTCGTCGGGCATGCAGGGCTTCAAGGGGTCGCGCAAGTCGACCCCGTACGCCGCGCAGATGGCCGCCGAAGACGCCGGCCGCAAGGCGATGGAACACGGCATGCGCACGCTCGAAGTCGAGGTCAAGGGCCCGGGCGCCGGCCGTGAATCGGCTCTGCGCGCGCTCCAGGCCGTCGGTTTCGCCATCTCGTCGATCCGCGACGTGACGCCGATCCCGCATAACGGCTGCCGTCCGCGCAAGCGCCGCCGCGTTTAAGTTTTCTGGTTACGGGCCCGGCTTCCCGCCGGGTCCGCTCAGGACGCGCCTTTTGGCGCATCCGATAGCTGGCTCGATTGAGCCGCTTCAGCGATGAGGTTCCGCTCGTGATTCAACGCAACTGGCAAGAACTCATTAAACCGAACAAGCTGCACACCGACCCGGGTTCCAACCCGGGTCGTGCCGCGACCGTTGTTGCCGAGCCGCTGGAACGCGGTTTCGGCCTGACGCTGGGCAATGCGCTGCGCCGCGTGATGCTGTCGTCGCTCCAGGGCGCGGCGGTGACCGCGATCCAGATCGACGGCGTGCTGCACGAGTTCTCGTCGATCCCGGGCGTGCGCGAAGACGTCACCGATATCGTATTGAACATCAAGCAGCTCGGCCTGCGGATGCACGGCGAAGGCCCGAAGCGCATGACGCTGAAGGCGACCGGTCCCGGCGAAGTGAAGGCGGGCCAGATCGAAGCCGGCCATGACATCGAAATCATGGACCCGGATCTCGTGCTCTGCACGCTCGACCAGGGCGCCACGCTGTCGATGGAACTGACCGTCGAAAGCGGCAAGGGCTATGTGGCCGCCACGCAGAATCGCGCCGAAGACTCGCCGATCGGTCTGATCCCGGTCGACGCCATTTTCTCACCGGTGCGCAAGATCGCCTACAAGATCGAGAATACCCGCGTCGGTCAGGCTACCGACTACGACAAGCTCTCGATGCAGATCGAGACCAACGGTGCCGTGAGCCCCGAGGACGCAGTGGCCCTGGCCGCCCGCATCCTGCAGGACCAGCTCCAGCTTTTCATCAACTTCGAAGAGCCGCAGGCGGTCACGCATGAGGAAGCGCGCGACGAACTGCCGTTCAGCCGCAACCTGCTGCGCAAGGTGGACGAGCTCGAACTGTCGGTCCGTTCGGCGAACTGCCTGAAGAACGACAACATCATCTACATCGGCGATCTCGTGCAGAAGAGCGAGACCGAGATGCTCCGCACTCCCAACTTCGGCCGCAAGTCGCTGAACGAGATCAAGGAAGTGCTGGCGCAGATGGGTCTGCACCTCGGCATGGAAATTCCGAATTGGCCGCCCGAGAACATTGAGGAACTGGCCAAGAAGCTCGAGGAGCCGTACTGAACGGCTGCTCTCTGATCCTGCCGTACACGACCGTCTGAGACGGTCCGCGGCGGCGGGTTTGTTGCAATCGGCGTCGTGCGCGACGCCACTTGAGAAGGAGTGAATGTCGTGCGTCACGGAATGTCGGGTCGTAAGCTCAACCGCCGCAGTCAGCATCGCAAGGCGATGTTCGCGAATATGGCCAACGCTCTTCTCAAGCATGAGCAGATCACCACCACGCTGCCCAAGGCGAAGGACCTGCGTCCGGTCGCCGAAAAGCTGATCACGCTCGGCAAGCGCGGCGACCTGCATGCCCGCCGTCAGGCTTATGCCCAGCTGCGCGACGACGTGATCGTCGCCAAGCTGTTCGGCGCCCTGGCCGAACGCTACAAGAGCCGCGCCGGTGGTTACACCCGCGTGCTGAAGGCGGGCTTCCGCCATGGCGACTCGGCGGCGATGGCCGTTATCGAGCTGGTTGACCGCGATCCGGCCGCCAAGGGCCAGGACAGCGGTCCGAAGCCCGAAGCCAAGGGCGAAGAAGCCGCGGCCGAGTAACGGCCTCATCGGTCTCGAAAAAGGCGCCTGCGGGCGCCTTTTTTATTGCCGTCCCTCCGCTTCCCGAATGCCTGATCCGCCCGCCGGGCCCTCGACCCCGGGCCCCTACCGTGCTACCTGCCTGCTTGTATCCATTGGGATGGACAGATAGAGGCAAAGCCCATGAATGCGGCAGCGGTCCTTATCGACGGCGACTGGCGTCCTTCGGCTTCGGGCGCGACGATCCCGGTCATCGACCCCAGCGATGGCCAGCCTTTCACTGAGATCGCCCAGGGTAACAGCGAAGACATCGACCGCGCCGTCACCGCCGCGCGCAAGGCTTTCGAAGGCCCGTGGGGCAAGGTGACCGCGGTCGATCGCGGCCGCATCCTGGCGCGGCTCTCGCGCCTGATCCTCGACCATCACCGCGAACTGGCCGATCTCGAATGCCGTGACACCGGCAAGCCGATCCAGCAGGCCGAAGCCGACATCACCGCCTGCGCCCGCTACTTCGAATATTACGGTGGCGCCGCCGACAAGCTGCATGGCGAGACGATCCCCTATCTCGATGGCTATACGGTGCTGGCGATCCGCGAGCCCTTCGGGGTCACGGGGCACATCATCCCCTGGAACTACCCGGCGCAGATCTTCGGCCGCTCGGTGGGCGGTTCGTTGGCTGCCGGCAATGCCTGCGTGGTGAAACCGGCCGAAGACGCCTGCCTGACGCCGCTGCGGATCGCCGAACTGGCGCTCGAAGCCGGTTTGCCCAAGGGCGCGCTCAACATCGTGCCGGGCCTCGGCCACGAGGCGGGTGCGGCGCTCTCTGCCCATCCCGGCATCAACCACATTTCCTTCACCGGATCGCCGGTGGTCGGTACGCTCGTGACTCAGGCCGCTGCCGCCAATCACGTGCCGGTGACCTTGGAACTCGGCGGCAAGTCGCCGCAGCTCGTCTTCGCCGATGCGGATATCGACGCGGCGCTGCCGTTCCTGGTCAACGCGATCATCCAGAATGCCGGCCAGACCTGCTCCGCCGGCAGCCGCGTGCTGATTCAGAAGCAGGCCTATGACTCGGTGATGGGGAAGCTGTCCGAGCGCTTCAATGCGCTGAAGACGGGTCCCGGCCCGCGCGGCCTCGATTGCGGCCCGCTGATCAGCAAGAAGCAGTTCGGCCGCGTCAACGCGATGGTGGACGATGCGATCAAGGCGCGTGTCTCGGTCGCCGGCAAAGGGCAG
>CAZNZI010000642.1:0-4761 GCA_964577475.1 uncultured Rhodospirillaceae bacterium | reverse complement strand
ATCTCGAGCAGTTCGACAAGATCAGCGAGAAGGTGCCGGTGATCGCCAATATCCGCCCGGCCGGCGCCTATCTGATGGAAGACTTCTATTATGCCGGCGGCGCGCGGGCCTTGTTCAACGTGCTGCGTGAGCATCTGCATCTGGATGCGATGACCGTCAACGGCCATACGATGGGCGAGAACATCGAAGGGGCGGAGGTCTTCAACGACGATGTGATCCGACCGCTCAGCAATCCGGTGTGGGCGAGCGGTGGGCTTGCCGTGCTGCGCGGCAATCTCGCGCCCAACGGTGCGGTGATCAAGCCGGCGGCGGCCGAGACGCGGCTGCATGTCCACAAGGGCCCGGCGGTGGTGTTCGAGAACTACGACGATCTTTCCAAGCGCATCGACGATCCCAACCTCGCCGTCACCGCCGACAGTGTCCTGGTGCTGCGGGATGCGGGCCCGGTCGGCGCGCCTGGCATGCCCGAATGGGGCCAGTTGCCGATTCCCAAGAAGCTCTTGAAGGACGGCGTGCGCGACATGGTGCGTGTGTCGGACGCGCGCATGTCGGGCACCAGCTACGGCGCCTGCGTGCTGCATGTGTCGCCGGAAAGCCGCGTCGGCGGGCCGCTGGCGCTGGTGAAGACGGGCGACATCATCGAGCTCGACATCCCCAAGCGCAAACTGCACCTGCAGGTGAGCGACGAGGAACTCGCGAAACGCAAGGCCGCCTGGAAAGCCCCCGCGCCGCACTACCAGCGCGGCTTCGGCCTGCTCCACACCCAGCACATCAAACAGGCCGACCAGGGCTGCGACTTCGACTTCCTCGAGACAGCGGGATTGCCCCCGACGGCGGAGCCGAAGATTTATTGAGACTCAGAAATGCGGTTCGCGGTGATGCGCGTGGCCGGTGAAGGCGCCGGCCGCGCGGATCGCAGCGAGATGTTCGTTGATCTCCAGCAGCGTGAACAGGACGCCGAAGGTCAGAACCGCGACCACGAAGGCAACCACGAAGCCGAGTATCGCTCCAACGAGGGCGAGAAAAGGATTGTGGCCCTGGTGGCCGATTACGAAGCCAGCAATGCCACCACCGATCACCATGACGACGATCGTCAAAGTGCTGAATGCTTCCAATGAGCCGACAATCAGGCGTTTCATGGTTTTCCCCCGCGCTGCGCCGTCGCAGTCCATGACTGAATACAATTTTATGCTCGGTCGGCACTCGGCCTTTACTGGCCGCCGTGTCCGCCGGAACTGTCATAACGCAGTTCTTTTACCGGTGTGTAGTTCACCGATATAGTGTCCCTATTCGACAATCGTCGAACGAATTGTCGACACGGGCATCTTGGGGGCAAGCATGTCGAGAATGCAGCGGGTGATTCGCTGGGTGATCGCGCTGGTGGTAGCCGCGGTTCTCTATTTCGTCGTCTCGAAGGTCATACCGATGGTGGAAGGCGGCGTGTCGGTGATCTCGCCGCTGGTGCTGGTGCTCAACACGGCGCTGCTGGCGACCGCGGTCAGCATCAGCGTGGCCGGGTTCGTCGTGCCGCGCGAGCATATCGTGTCGGCGCGCAAGATACTGTTCGTCCTGGGAATGCTGGCGCCGATCGGTCTCGCCGTGTGGGACTTCTTCCATGCGGCCGGCCTGCACCGCAATTACCTGGCGATGCTGGGCGGCGCCTTCTCCGGCGGCATGATCGCCATGTTCGTCCTGATCCTGCCCAAGCCGCAACGCCAGGTGCAGAAGCGGCGGTTCAGCTAGTCGCTACGGACTGACAGCGCCTGGGCCGAAGGTTTATCGAGGTCTGGAATCTTAGCGCGTTCCAGGCCGGGCTGATTCAGTTGCGTAGTGATGGAAATGAACGCGGCCACCTTGAACGACCTCGACCAGCTCGTCGAGGATGCCATGAACGAATGGCAAGTGCCTGGACTTGCCATTGCCGTCGTCCGTGCCGGCGAGCCGGATCTCATCAGAGTATATGGTCAACGCGATGTTGAGGCGGGTCTGCCCGTCACTACCCGTACTCAGTTCACGATCTGCTCAATCACCAAGTCCTTCACGGCCTTAGGACTTGGCATGCTGGTGGACGAACGCCGCCTCGACTGGACGAAGCCGGTGAGGGAATACATACCCGAGTTTCGCCTCCATGATTCCGTCGCGACCGATCGCATCACGGTCCAGGACCTACTGTGTCACCATAGCGGCCTGCCGAGGCACGACTGGATATGGGCGCCCGGCGATCGATCGCGCGAGGAGATGTTGGCGGCGCTCCGCTACCTGAAGCCCAGCAAAGATATCCGCGCGCATTTCCAATATTCGAATCTCGGTTACATGGTGGCCGGCATGGTGGCCGAACGCATCACCGGCCAAGCGTGGGAAGATTTTACCCGGGCTCGCATCATGACGCCTTTGGGCATGACCGATTTTGGTTTCTCCGCGGCGGATCTGCAAAGTGCCGGAGACAGCGCTTGGCCCTATGCATCGATTGACGAAGAGCCCGGCGTCTTTGTGCGCAAACGCGCCAAGTTATGGCCGATCCGCAACACACCGGCAGGGGGCATCAATGCTTCCGTGACCGACATGGCATCTTATATGCGGCTCTATCTCGAAGACGGAAAGCGCGACGGCATTCAACTTGTGTCGCCGTCGGCCCTGCAAGCCATGCAGACCCCGCGGGTCTATTCCTTCCGCTCGGAATTCGAGGAGATCGGCGACACCCATTATGGTTTCGGTTTGAGCTGCCTCTACTATCGGGGCGAGAGGGTGGTGGCCCATGATGGCGGTTGGATCGGCTGGTCGACACGCATGACGATGATGCCCGATCGCCGATGCGGCATCGTCATTCTCTCGAATCGTTCGCCGGGCACGATCCTCGATCTGGTCTCAATGCCGATTTTCGACCGGCTGTGCGGCAAGGAGCCCATCAACTGGTTCGACCGCTTGCGCGCCAGCCGTGATAATTTTATCACCCAGCGCAAGGCCGACCAATCCGCCCGGCAAACGCTCCGCAAGCCCGGCATAAAACCGACCCGCCCGCTCCACGACTATAGCGGCGACTACGATCATCCGGGCTATGGCCGCCTAACCATCGATGTCGACGGCGACGCTCTGCGCTGGAGCTTTCATGGCCTGTCCGGTCCCTTGGATCACCGCATCTACGATGTTTTTGAGGTGCCCGAGAACTTGATGGAACTTTCGCCCGATTTACTGATGATCACGTTCCTCTACGACCGCGACGGCACCATAGACCGCTTGACCGCGCCGTTCGAAACCCAAGTGGGCGACATCGTGTTCAGGCGTGTCGGCAGCGGCGAAGGCCTCGATCTCGCGTTCCGGAAACGGTGTGTCGGCACCTATGAGCATGGATCGACCAAACACGTGGTCGCGCTCGATACGGAAGACCAATTGACGCTGTCGCCAACAGGTCAGCCCACCTATAGCCTCGTACCGCATCAAGGCCGGGTCTTCACGATCAAGGAACTCGACGGCTATCGTGTGGAATTCCAGCCCGATGAGTCGGGCGCACTGGATACCATCGTCTTTCGCCAGCCGAATGGCACGTTCTTCGGGCGGCGCGTCGCGGGCTGAGCGGGGAACCCGCCGCTTTGCGTTGGCAGAGTGGCGGGTTCGAAATCAGCGCAGAAGTTAATACGTCGTCCGGCCGCCGCTCAAATCGAAGGTGGCCGCCGTGGTGAACGAGTTCTCTTCGCTCGCGACCCAGCAGATCATCGCGGCGGCTTCGTCGAGCGCCAGCATGCGGCCGCGGGGGACGCGGGAGAGCATGTATTGGATGTGCTCCTTGGGCTGGCTCAGGCCCATCTTGGTCGCGGCGACGGCGGGCGTGACCGCGTTGACGGCGATGCCCTTGCTCGCGAGTTCCTTGCCGAGGCTCTTGGTCAACGCCAGCACGCCCGCCTTCGCGGCGCTGTAGGCGCTGGCCGTGGGATTGCCTTCCTTGCCGGCCACCGACGAGATGTTCACGATCCGCCCGTAATTTTTCTTGATCATGTGCGGAACCACGCAGCGGCAAACGTAATATTGCCCGACCAGATTGATGTGGATCACCTGCTCCCAGTCCTGGACCGGATAGTCCCAGGTCACGATATTGGGGCCGACGATGGCGGCGTTGTTGACCAGCACGTCGATCTTGCCGAGTTGCTTGATGGTGGCCTTGGTGGCCGCTTCGACGGAGGCGAGCTTGGCGATGTCGGTGGTGACGCCGATCACGCGCTTGCCGGCCTTGAGCGATGCGATCGTCTTCTTGGTCAGCTTTTCGTCGCGGTCCCAGATCGCGATCGTCGCGCCCGAGTCGAGCAGGCGCTCCACCACGGCGAGGCCGATGCCCTGCGCGCCGCCGGTGACGACCGCCACCCGGCCGTTGAAATCGAGTTTATGTCCGCCCTTTTTCTTCGCCATGATGCAAACGCTCCCACAATCGGAGAGGGGAGAATGGCGCAGGCCGCGCGGCGAGGCAAGGCGCGGCGGCGCAGGGGTGCATCGCGATAGGCGAGAGGGTTCTCGCGGCGGACGAAGGGCGGGGAGCGGTCGCGACAGAGGCATTGAATACCGCTGCTCCCCGCACTCGTCACCCCCGGACGCGAGCAATGCCCGCGTCCGGGGGCCTAGGTCCTGTTCGGTGCCTCTACGGCAACAGAAACGGCGTGGATGTCCGGACCAGGTCCGGGCATGACGAATACGACCAAGCTATGTCCGACTCCGTTTGGCGACCACCGCCTCGAGGTATTCGCGGTGGACGACGACAGTGCCGTCCTTGGCGGT
>CAZNZI010000641.1:0-8061 GCA_964577475.1 uncultured Rhodospirillaceae bacterium | reverse complement strand
GCGCGGCTCAACGGCGAAAAGCCGATGATCGTTTCGCCCGACGTGGGCGGCGTGGTGCGCGCACGCCATGTGGCCAAGCGCCTCGACGCCGATCTCGCCATCATCGACAAGCGCCGCGAAAAAGCGGGCGTATCGGAGGTGATGAACATCATCGGTGACGTGCGGGGCCGCAAATGCATCCTGGTCGACGACATCGTCGACTCGGCCGGCACGCTCTGCAACGCCGCCGTCGCGCTGATGAAGGAAGGCGCCACCTCGGTCTCGGCTTACGTCACCCATGGCGTGCTGTCGGGCGGCGCGGTGGCGCGCGTGACTGCTTCGCCGCTCGAAAGTCTGGTGACGTCGGACTCGATCCAGGCGACCGAGGCGGTGAAGCTCGCGCGCAACATCCGCCATATCAGCATCGCGCCGCTGATGGCCGAAGCGATCCTGCGCATCTCCGAAGAGCGCAGCGTCTCGAGCCTGTTCGACTAAGATTTCAACCCGTCGTCATTCCCGCGCAGGCGGGAATCCAGAGCCGTTTCCCGTGTAACCTTGAACCCCCGCTTACCCGAGGGTGACGGATTTTTGTGGTGAGACGTCTCTCTCTACGCCGCGCCACGCCCTTTCTGGCTGGTGTAGTAGGCGACCTTGCGGGCGCGCATAAGTTCGCCCAGCGGCCGATGATCGGCCAGCCCGCCCCACGGATCGAACCGCATCGCCTCCACTCCCTCCGCGGCTTCGGTCAGAGTCAGGCGGGCCACCGGGACGAAGGGCGACTTAGCTTGAGGCCACACGACGGTCGGGTTCTCGATCGGCGTGGTGGCTTCGTCGGTGAAGAATTGGAGCGCGACGGTGAAGGTGACGGGGCCGGCCGCGATCCGGTCTTTCATATCCTGTTCGAAATCCTTGCGGTTGGCCGCGGGCGCGCTGGCGGGAATTAACCCGACCTTTGCGGCGTAGGGGCCAACGGCGACCGGCGCCAGGCTGTTGAACGTCTCAGTCGCGAAACCCGAGAAGGGTTTGCCAAGGACGGCCGTCAGCAGCTTCACGCGCGCAAAGCCGCCGCCCAAACCGTGGGTGCGGATCAGATGCCAGAGCAGGGCGCCCTGCCCCTTGGCGAGCGCCGCGATCACATCGACGAATTCGTCGCTGGTGCGCGCGCCGAAGCTCTCCTGGTTGACCAGCAGAAAGTCCTGGTGGTCGGTCGTGCCGCCCAGCGAGGACGCGCCGCTGGCCCCTTCCACTTTGATCGCAAAGCCGCGGATGTCGGGCTTGGCGTTGGCCTGGACCTCCATCCCGCCGTTCGACAGGCGAACGACCGCCCGATACGCCTTGGGTGCGGCGAACAGCCCGTGACGCGCATGATCCGGCAGATTGGGCAGAACCTCAAAGGTGCCGCGCGCCGCGAAGATCGGCTTGCGATGCAAGAACCGGCCCTGGCCGTATTTGGCCGCTTTGGCTTTGTGGGCGGCGGCGATTTTCTCGGCTTGCCGCGCGAAGCGGGCGTCTTCGTCCGGATCGATCTGTTCGCGCCACGCGGTCGACGGTCCGGCCATCGGTTTCCCCCTGATGATTTTCGGACGGAGCGACGGCTCCGACTCCCCTCATGCGAAGCTAACGTGAATACGGATTTGTGCAAAGACGGCGGGAAAAGAAGAATTCAATACGGGGGCGCGGCGATCCCGTTGATTTGCGGCGCCGGCGCTTCCCCTTCGGTGTTGCCCTGGGCCAGGATCCGCACCTTGTCCCGCCACAGTTCGAAGGTTCCAGCCGTACCGGCCGACTTGAAATGATGCCGCGCGATCAAGATCGCGTCGGCTTCGTTTGAGCCGATGATCGGGATCACGCTGCGCACGGTCCCATCACTGTCCATCAAGCGGCAGATATAGTTGCTCATGAAGGGCCCTCGCGGCGGCAGCAGCCATGCGGGTTATATGCGTTTATCCCGATCCTCCCTGAAAACCCCCAATAAATAGTGAATATGGGGGTGCTCGCCCCTAGCGGCAGCGGCGGGGCCGAGTCGGTTGAAATCCCCGTCTTTTCCGTGTAAACACTCGCCCTTTCCTGGCGGCGGCACCCCTGGAGGCCCCGCTTAACGCAAGAGGTTCCTATGAGCGACGCGAGCAGCATTACCGCCGCGGCGCGCGACCGGGTTGGAAAAGGGGCCGCCCGGGCCGCCCGCCGTCAGGGGCAAGTCCCCGGCGTGATCTATGGCGACAAAAAAGCCGCCACCCCCATTTCCTTCGAGCCCCGCCTTCTGTGGGCCGAGATGAACCGTTCGGGCTTCCGCACCCGTCTTTATGACGTGCAGGTCGGCAAGACCACCGAGCGCTGCCTGTTCCGCGACGTGCAGACCGATCCGGTCACCGACCGTCCGCTGCATGTGGACCTGATGCGCGTCAGCGCCACCTCGCGCATCCATGTGCGCGTGCCGGTGCACTTCACCGGTCAGGAAAAGTCGCCGGGCATCAAGCGTGGCGGCGTGTTGAACGTGGTCAACCACGAGATCGAAGTCGTGTGCTTGGCCAGCGCCATCCCCGAATATCTATCGGTCGACGTGTCGACCCTCGATATCGGTCACTCGGTGCACTTGGCCGAGGTGAAGCTGCCCGATGGCGTGACGCCGACGACGCACTTCAAGAACGCGACCGTGGCCACCGTGGCCGCGCCGACGGTGCAGACCGAAACCGTGGTTGCCGCTGCGACCCCGGCCGAAGGCGAAGCCGCTGCTGCTGGTGCCGAAGGTGCCGCCGCCGCTCCGGCCGCTGGTGGTGCTGCGCCGGCCGCCGGCGCTGCTCCCGCCAAGGGCGGTGCTGCCGCTCCGGCTGCTGCCCCGGCAAAGGGCGGCGCCGCGAAGAAGTAAGACGCGAAAAGCCCCGGGTTCGTCCCGGGGCTTTTTTCGCTCCAACTTCGAAAGACCGAGAGTCTCATGCGACTAGTGGTGGGTCTTGGCAATCCCGGTGCGGAGTACGCCAGGAACCGCCACAATGTCGGCTTCATGGCGGCCGACGTCATCGCCACCCACTATTCCTTTCCGGGCTGGCGCAAGCGCTTCAAAGGCGAAGCAACCGAGGGCACGATCAGCGGCGAGCGCATCCTGTTGCTGAAGCCGCTCACCTATATGAACGAGTCGGGCCAGTCGGTGGCCGAAGCCGCCAACTTCCTCAAGATCGATCCCGGCCATGTCTACGTCATGCATGACGAGCTCGATCTCGCGCCCGGCAAGCTGCGCGTGAAGAAGGGCGGTGGTGCGGCGGGCCATAACGGCATCCGCAGCATCGACGCCCATCTCGGCAACGACTTCTGGCGGGTGCGCATCGGCATCGGCCATCCCGGCCACAAGGCACTGGTGTTGAAGGCGGTGCTGGGCGATTTTGCCAAAGCCGATGTGGCCTGGCTGGTGCCGCTGCTCGATGCGATCGCGGAGAAATTTCCGCTGCTGCTCGACGGCGACGCGAACGGGTATATGAGTAAGGTCTCGCAGGCGGCGCCTGCGCCGACTTTCGACAGCGAAGAGACGGAAAAAAAGTAATGGGATTCTCTTGCGGCATCGTCGGTCTGCCCAATGTCGGCAAGTCGACGCTCTTCAACGCGCTGACCGCCACCCAAGCGGCCGAGTCGGCCAATTATCCGTTCTGCACCATCGAGCCGAATGTCGGCCGCGTCGCCGTGCCCGACACGCGCCTCGACACACTCGCGGTCATTGCGAAGTCCGCGAAGATCATCGCCACGCAGCTTGAGTTCGTCGATATCGCCGGCTTGGTGCGGGGTGCTTCGAAGGGCGAAGGGCTCGGCAACCAGTTCCTCGCCAATATCCGCGAGGTCGATGCCATCGTGCATGTGCTGCGCTGCTTCGAGGATTCCGACATCACCCATGTCGAGGGTGGCGTCGATCCGGTACGCGATGCCGAAACGGTCGAGACCGAGCTGATGCTGGCCGATCTCGAAAGCCTCGAGAAGCGCGTCGACAATGCGGCGAAGAAGGCGAAGAGCGGGGACAAGGAATCGAAGACCCAGCTCGCCATCATGGAACCGGCGCTGGCCTTGCTGCGTGAGGGCAAGCCGGTGCGCGCGCTGAAGGCCGACGCCGAAACAATGGCTGCACTCCGCAAGCTCGGCCTGATGACGGCCAAGCCCGTGCTCTATGCCTGCAATGTCGAAGAGGCCTCGGCCGCCAACGGTAACGCCTTCTCCGCGAAGGTCGCGGCGAAGGCCAAGGCCGAAGGTGCGGGCCATGTGATCATCTCGGCCGCGATCGAAGCCGAAGTGGCACAGCTCGCCGATGCCGCCGAGAAAAAAGAATTTCTCGAGACGCTGGGCCTCGAAGAAACCGGCCTTGCCCGCGTGATCCGCGCCGGCTACGCGCTGCTCGGGCTGATCACTTTCTTCACCGTCGGCCCGAAGGAAGCCCATGCCTGGACGCTCCACACCGGCGGCAAGGCGCCGCAGGCGGCGGGCGTGATCCACACCGATTTCGAACGCGGCTTCATCCGCGCCGAAACGATTTCCTACGGCGATTTCGTCGCCAACAAAGGCGAAGCGGGCGCCAAGGATGCCGGGAAGATGCGCCTGGAGGGGAAGGAGTACACCGTCCAGGACGGCGATATCTTCCACTTCCTGTTCAATGTGTGAGCAGATAACCGGCTAAAGCCTCGCCATCCAATAAGATCGTCATGCCCGGCACAAGGCCGGGCATGACGAGAATAGGAGAAGCTTTAGCCCTTCGTGACTCTGCGATGACGCGCGCCGGGTATTGTGCGGCGCGGCGTGGCGTTGTAGTTCTCAGTTTGCCGGTGCGGGCCGGCATGGGTTCACCACGCATTGGAGGCTATGCGCGATGAAGCATGTGCGCTTCGCAGGCCGCGTTGTCATCGTTGGGTTCGGCAGCATCGGCCAGGGCGTTCTGCCCATGATTCTGAAACACATCGATCTCGATCCGAAGAGGATCACGATCATCACAGCCGAAGAACGCGGCCACGACGTGGCCAACGAACTCGGTATCAAATTCGTCAACAGCCCCATCACGCGAGACAATTACCGCCAGGTCCTGGAGTCCGAAATCGGCGCCGGCGACTTTCTGGTCAATGTGTCGGTCGACGTTTCTTCCATCGCGCTGTTTGAATTCTGCCGCGAGAAGGGGGCGCTCTATCTCGACACCTGCATCGAACCCTGGGCCGGCGGCTATACCGATCCGTCGCTGACGCCCTCGAAGCGCTCCAATTATGCGCTGCGCGAAGCGGCACTCGCCAAGCGCCGCGGCGCGGGCGACCCGACGGCTGTCATCACCCATGGCGCCAATCCGGGCCTGGTCTCGCATTTCGTGAAACAGGCGCTGCTCAACATCGCGAAGGACACCGGCGTCAAGGCCGATGCGCCGAAGGATCGCGCCGGCTGGGCCGGGCTGATGCAAACGCTCGGCATCAAGGTGATCCATATCGCCGAGCGCGATACCCAAGTTTCCCACCAGCCGAAAGCGGTGGGGGAATTCGTCAATACGTGGTCGATCGATGGCTTCGTCGGCGAAGGCAATCAGCCTTCGGAGCTTGGCTGGGGCGCGCATGAGAAGGCGTTGCCGCCCGATGGCCGCCGCCACGATTTCGGCCGCGACTGCGCCATCTATCTGATGCGTCCGGGTGCGTCGACGCGCGTACGCAGCTGGACGCCGCTGGAAGGCCCGTATCACGGCTTCCTGATTACCCATGGCGAAGCGATCTCGATCGCCGACTTCTATACCGTGAAGGAGGGCGACAAGGTCGTCTCGCGGCCCACCTGCCACTACGCCTATCATCCGTGCGACGACGCCGTCCTGTCGGTGCACGAACTCGCCGGCAAGAACTGGACCATGCAGCCCAAGAAGCGGCTGATGATGAAGGAGATCGCGCCGGGCGGCATCGATGAGCTCGGCGTTCTACTGATGGGCCACAAGAAGGGTGCCTATTGGTTCGGGTCACGCCTTTCGATCGACGATGCGCGCAAGTTGGCACCCTATAACAACGCGACCTCATTGCAGGTCACGGTGTCGGTGCTCTCGGGCATGATCTGGGCGATCGAGAATCCGAAGTCGGGTATCGTCGAACCGGAGGACATCGACTTCCAGCGCAACCTCGAAATCGCGATGCCCTATCTGGGCGAGGTGGTCGGCGTCTATTCCGACTGGACGCCGCTGGTCGACCGCGAACGCCTGTTCCCGGAAGACATCGACGCCACCGATCCCTGGCAGTTCAAGAATTTCCGGGTTGTCTGAACCAGCGCCATTCACCATCGAGCCGGTCCGAGGGGCCGCGGAGGTCGAAACCTTCCGCGCGCTCTGCCGGGAATACGGCGATTCGATCCGCCATGAAGCGAAGCTGACGGGCTACGACGCCGAACTCGCGGGCCTGCCGGGCGTCTACGCGCCGCCCAAGGGCGAAATGCTACTCGCACGCGATGTGGCCGGCGGGGCGATCGGCTGTGTCGCGCTGAAGCCATTGCCCGACGGCACGTCGGAGATCAAGCGGCTCTATGTGCGGCCCACGATCCGGCGCGGCGGTCTCGGTCGCGCGCTGATGGAAGCAGTCATCGAGGCGGCGCGTGCGACCGGCTATCGGGAAGTGCGGCTCGACTCGCTGCCCTCGATGACGGCGGCCCAGACGCTCTATCGCGCGCTCGGCTTCGTCGAGATCGAACGCTACAACGACAACCCGAATCCGGTTCTGGTGTTCATGAGTCTGAAGCTCTAGCTGCCCCTCTCCGCGCTTGCATGCAGAAGGGGCCCAATCGCAATACGATTGGGAGGGTAAGGTGTCCTCGCGACACGACCTGCCTCACCCGCTCACTTTGTTAGCACCCTCTTCGTCCTCTAAAGGACGGAGAGGGTTTGCAAACTACAGTTCTATGATCCCTTGGCGCAGACCCTTCGCCACCGCTTCGGCGCGGCTGGTGACGCCGAGTTTGCGGAAGATCGTCTCCAGATGGAATTTCACCGTATGCGCCGAGATGCCCAGCGCGCGGGCGACTTCCTTGTTGCTCATCCCGTCGCCCAGAGCGTTGAGGATTTCGGTCTCGCGTGCCGTGAGCAGCGCCAGGGGTGCTTCGCTGACGTCACGGAAACCAGCCAGTGGCTCGGGCTCGGCAACGGATATCGGTTCCACCACAGGTACGCCGATCGCCGTCGCCGCCTGGCGTAGTGCGTCGTCGATCGTCGTCAGCGGCGCATCGGCATCGGCCAGCACCAGCTGTGCGTCGCTGTCGACCACGCGATGGCCGGCTGCGGTCACGCGCTCGCTCAGCGCGCGCTGGCGTTCCTTGGTGGCGGCAATGACGGCAACCCGCAGCGCAATCCCCACGATACCCCTCGCGTCGTTAGCGTTCTTGTCTCATGGCCGCGCACCGACCGTCACCGACAGGTTGCGCGCTTCGCCGGCACGCAGGATGCGCAATGGCAGCGGCTTGCCGACGCGGTCGGGCCCCAGCATCCGCGCGAGACCACGCGGATGGGTCGCGGCCTCGCCATCGAGGGTCAGCACGATATCGCCCGGCAGCAGCCCCGCTTGTTCCGCCGGTCCGTTCTTGGCGAGCGAGGCGACCATCAGCCCGGCGTCGCGGCCTGCCACGCTGTGCAACGACTCAGGCAGGCGCACCGGCTGCACGCCGACACCCAGCCATCCGCGCGCGATGCGGCCCTCTTTCAGCAGCGGCTCGACCACGCGGTCGATGGTCGATGCCGGAATCACCAGAGCGCGCCCATGCGGGCCCGAGGTGGAGAGGCCGATCAGCGCGCCCTTCGCATCGAGCACCGGACCGCCTTCGGTCTCGAACCCCAGCCGAGCATCGAGTACGATCAACTGGTCGATCTTGCCGCCGGCCAGACTCTGCCAGGCGGGACCGAGTTTCTTCACCATACCAAGACGCGCGGTCGGGCCACCGGCACCATCCGCACCCAGCAGCACCGTCAGCGCGCCCACGGCGAACTCGCCCGCGCGCGGTAGCGGCGCGGCGTCGTGCTCGAAGGTGAAAACGGCGACATTGGTCCCGGGATCGCGGCCGGCCAGCTTCGCCGGCGCGGTCTTCCCGCCAGGCAGCACGGCCCCGTAATCCTCG
>CAZNZI010000640.1:0-2017 GCA_964577475.1 uncultured Rhodospirillaceae bacterium | reverse complement strand
GCGCGATGAGTGACGGTGAGCTGGTGGGCGGCGTCAGAAGCGCCAGCCCCTCCCCGCCCTTTGCACGGAGTGCTTCGAAGGCGGGACGGAAGGCGGCCAGCGCGGCATTCCAATCCGACACCCGCCCGCCCTGCCGTACCGATGAGGATCGGTCGATATCGTAGAGTTGGAAAATGCCGGCCTGCATGAACACATCCGACCCGCCTTGGGTGAACGGGTGGTCCAGGTTGCCGTCGACTTTGATCGGACGGCCGTCGACCGCCGTGACTAGTGTGCCGTTGGCCAACCCGTCATGGGTAAGAGCGCTGGCGTAATGCACCGGCACGCCGGCCTTGATCCCGGCCAGGTCGCGCACCCGCGGCACGATCCGGTCGGCAGAGGACGGTTTGCAGCCGGCCAGTTCCAAAGTGGCGATGGCCGCCGTCAGCGTCTTGAACAGATCGCGCCGTGAAAGCCCGCTCCCTCCGCGCGGGTTTTCGACCTGAAGGCGCGCGTCGTCCATGGCCGATCACCGATGACACGTGGTGCAGTCGGTCAACCGGCCGCTGGTATCGATATGATTGGCCGCTACCAGCGCCCGGCCTTTCTTCGTCTGATCGGGCGGGGCGATCCATTCTGTGTTCCATACTTGATCGGCAGGGCGCACATATTTTTCGGGTGCGCGATGACAATCGAGACAGAAGCTCATATGGAACGCGTTCTTGCGCCGGGTGAGTTGCATCCGGTCCACCGGCCCGTGGCAGGACGAGCAGCCGACGCCTTTCGCGATATGGATCGAATGATTGAAGTAGACATAGTCGGGCAAGCCGGCCACGCGCGCCCAATGTAGGGGTGTGTCGGAGGCCATACTATCCCGCACCGGCGCCAGCATTTTGGCCCCGGTGAAGATCTGCGAATGGCAGGTCATGCAGGTGTAGGTGGGCGGCAGACCAGCCTCCGCGCTGGTCTCAACTCCACCATGGCAATAGCGGCAGTCGATACCGAGCTCGCCGACATGGTGCGCGTGGTTGAAGGGTACGGGCTGCCGCGGCGCATAGCCCACGCCGGTCAGATAGTCGGAGTTGGCAAAACCGCCGGTCACAAGAAGGCCACCGACGACGAAAAGGACCACACCCAGGAGGGCGAGGCGAAGCATTGAGTCCGCAGCGCGGGGAAAAAGTTGAGACACACAGCCGGCCTTTCGCGGCTCCGAGGGCGATGTCCGGCGCACAACTCCGTTGCGGGCATCGCTCCCCTCAACGGGTTGCTCCTCCGGAGCCGCGGAGGAACAAACTCATGCGCCCCTGAACTTCACGCGCGAAGGGGACCGCGAGGGACTATTTGTTATAACGGCCGCATCGCAAGATGGTTCCGGACGGACGCCACGTGCATGGAGCAGTCGCAGAGCGGTTGGTTATGTCCCGGACAACTCGCCGCGGGCCGCGAGGGCCACGATGCGATCCGCCGTGCGGCAGGCCAGCGCCTGGATGGTCAGTGACGGATTGACGCCACCGACTGTGGGAAACACGGAACCATCGCAGATCCAGAGATTGCGCACATCCCAGCTACGGCAGTCCGCATCGACCACGCTCGTCTTCGGATCGAAACCCATCCGCGCGGTGCCGTTCAGATGACACGTGTCATCGGTCTCGTCCCACAAATTGACGACGCCCGCCAAGGCCAGGCTCTGCCGCATGTGATCGAGCGAATGGGCGATCAGCTTCTTATCGTTCTCGCCATAGGAAAATGTAACGCGCGCGATCGGCAAGCCGAACCGGTCCTTCTCCTCGGCCAGCGAAACCCCGTTGCGCTCATCGGGTAAAACTTCGCCGACGATCTTGAGACCCACCTGATGATTGTACTTCGTCATCTCGCGCTGCAGCGCCGGCCCCCAGAGCTTGCGCGCGCCGGCGACGACCGCGGCCCAGCCGACAGGCAACGGCCCTTGGCTCATATAGCAATAGCCGCCGTGAAAATCCTTGCCCTTGTCCTCATAGTTCCAATGCTCGCTGATCGCGAGCGAGGGCGGCCCTTTGTA
>CAZNZI010000639.1:0-3321 GCA_964577475.1 uncultured Rhodospirillaceae bacterium | reverse complement strand
GGCATACACGTCTCAGAAAGCGCACAGAATGACTTGATCGCATTCCATAATAATGTGGTGGCGGACGGCTGGGAAAAGGGGGCGCGATGGTTCGGCTCAATGAAATCCGCTTGAACGAGGCCCAGGTGGAACTGCCGCCCGCGACCGATGCGGGACTGATCTTCATCGGCGTGATCCGCACCCCCTGGACCGATCGGCTCCAATGTCCGCGTCAGGGCCGCGCCGACGGGCCGCTGTGCCGGATCGAGATCAAGGAGCCCTGGGTGGCCGCGCTCGACGGCGTCGAGCAGTTCGAGCGGCTCGAAGTCCTCTATTGGCTGCATGAGTCGCGGCGCGACCTGGTGCGTCAAAGCCCTGCCAATGACGGTGCCACGCGCGGCACCTTCGGCCTGCGTTCACCGGTGCGCCCCAACCCGATCGGCACCTCGATCGCGACGCTGGTGTCACGCGAAGGGGCCGTGCTCAACGTCCGCGGCCTCGATTGCCTCGACGGCACACCGCTGCTCGACATCAAGCCCGACCGGGCCCTGTTCACGCCGATCGCCCCGCCGCAGGCGGGGGATTTCCAAACCGGCTAGCCCAACCGACTAAATCTGCGCTGCGATGCGCCCGACTTCGGCGAACACCGCGTTGCGCTGATCGTCCGGTGCGGTGGAGCCGGCATAGTACGCGGCGATGATGACAGGGGCGCGGCCCGGTGGCTTGGCGACCGCGATGTCGCCCATCTCGCCGCGATTGCCGGTCCCCGTCTTGTCGCCGACCGCCCAATCCGGCGGCAAGCCGGCCCGCAGGCGTTTGCCGCCGGTCTGGTTGGCGCGCATCCACGTGATCAACTGCTTGCGCGATGCCGCCGAGAGGATCCGGCCCGCGAGAATAAGCCGCATGTCGTCCACGATCGCGGCGGGGGCGGTCGTGTCGCGTGGATCGCCGGGCGCGATGTCGTTCAATTCAGTCTCGTACCGGTCGAGCCGCGTGACCGGATCGTGCAGCGACCGCGCGAAGGCGGTCAGCGCCGCCGGACCGCCGAAACTTTTCAGCATCAGATTGCCGGCGGTGTTGTCGCTGAGGGTCAGGCCGGCTTTGCAGATGGCGGCGAGCGTCATGTCGTTGAGCCCGGCGTGCTTCTCGGTCTCCGGCGAATAGGTGACGAGATCCTGTTTCGAGAACGGCACGATGCGGTCGAGATGCTCTTTCCCCTGGTCGACGCGCTTGAGGACCAGCGTCGCCGCCAGGAACTTGAAGGTGCTGCACAGGGGAAAGCGCTCATGGCCGCGATGATCGACGCGATGTCCTGTGGCCGTGTTGAGGATCGAAACCCCCAGTCGCCCCCCGTTGGCCTTCTCCAGCGCAGCCAGTTTGGCCTTGGCGCCATTCGCGGCTGCGGCGGGCAGACCGAAGAGCAGGGGTGCGGCCGCGGCCAGCGTTCCCAGCACGGCGGCGCGGCGGGTGATCAGGGTGCTCATACAAATGTCCTCTCGAATGGCGCGGGCGCGGCGATCAGATAGGCCAGTTCGCGCTGTGATGAAAGGCTTAATACGCCCCCGGTTGACCCCGTCCCCGTTCCGGCTACACTGCCGCGCAGTGACAGACGATCCCCGCGGGAGAGTCTGGCCGGCCTGGAAACAGGATCGGCAGCGCCGAAGGAGCAACCGCCCCAGGAAACTCTCAGGCAAACGGACCGCGGGGGGATGGCTCTCTGGAAAGCAGGCGGCGGTTCGCCGTCGCCTCACCGAAGATGTAAGTCCGCATTGTAGCTGAGACGCGGGCGAATCTTTCAGGTCACGGGACAGAGGGGGGCAGGCGTCCTTTCGCAAGGAAGGGCGGCATGCCGTCCCGGAGGTTTCGTTGAGCGCATCCGATCACGATCCCAATACGTCACTGCTCCGCACGCCACTGCACGCGCTCCATGTCGAACTGGGCGCGAAGATGGTGCCCTTCGCCGGCTATGACATGCCGGTGCAGTACCCGATGGGCGTGCTGGGCGAGCACAAGCACACCCGCGCCGCCGCCGGCCTGTTCGACGTCTCCCATATGGGCCAGGTCGCGTTGCACGGTGCCGGCGCGGTCGAGGCGTTGGAGAAACTGGTGCCGGGCGATATCGCCGCGCTGGCGCCGGGCCGCACGCGCTACACGCTGTTCACCAATGAGAGCGGGGGCATCCTCGATGACCTGATGGTCACACGGGGGGACGACGACCTGTATCTCGTCGTCAACGCGGCCTGCAAAACGGCCGATATCGCCCATCTGCGCGCTGGCCTGCCCAAAAGCATCGCTGTCGAGTACGCCGAAGACCGCGCGCTGCTGGCGTTGCAGGGACCTCAGGCTGTGGCCGTGATGGAACGGCTCGCGCCTGGCGCGTCCGCGATGGGCTTCATGTCGTGGCGCAAGCTCACCGTGGGCGGCGTCATGTGTGGCATCACCCGCTCGGGTTATACCGGCGAAGATGGATTCGAAATCTCCGTGCCGAATGCGCAGGCGGAAGCGTTGGCGTGCAAGCTGCTGGCCGAGCCCGAGGTCGCGCCGATCGGCCTGGGTGCGCGCGACTCGCTGCGGCTTGAGGCCGGGCTCTGTCTTTACGGTTCAGATATCGACACGACCACAACGCCGGTCGAAGCGGCGCTGGTCTGGACCATCAGCAAGCGCCGGCGCGAACAGGGCGGCTTCCCCGGCGACGCGGTGATCAAGAAACAGCTGGCCGAAGGTGCGCCCAGGAAGCGCGTCGGCATCAAGCCACAGGATCGCGCGCCGGCACGCAACCACACACCGGTGGTCGGCGATGGCGATGCTCCGGTCGGCGAGGTCACCAGCGGCGGCTTCGGTCGTTCGGGGGATGGGGCGGTCGGGATGGGTTATGTGCGTCCCGCCGGGGCCATGGAGGGCACGGCGATGGGACTGAGGGTGCGCGGCGCGCGCCGCGCGGCAACGGTGGTGCCGTTGCCCTTCACGCCGCATCGCTACCACAAAGGGTAATCAGGGGAGTTCACGATGGCCGATATCTATTTCACCAAAGAGCACGAATGGATCGCTGTCGCGGGCAGCGAGGCGACCGTGGGCATCACCAGCTATGCCCAGCAGCATCTCGGCGATCTCGTCTATGTCGAACCGCCGCCGGTCGGCAAGGCGCTGGCCCAGGGCAAGGAAGCCGCCGTGGTCGAATCGGTGAAGGCCGCCTCGGATGTCTACTCGCCGGTCAGCGGCGAAGTGACCGCCGCCAACCAGGCCGTCGTCGATCAGCCGGGTCTGGTCAACGAAAGCCCCGAAGAGAAGGGCTGGCTCTACAAGATGAAGCTCTCCAAACCCGACGAGCTGAAGGCGCTGATG
>CAZNZI010000638.1:0-9347 GCA_964577475.1 uncultured Rhodospirillaceae bacterium | reverse complement strand
AATTCCTCGCCGCCCAGTCGTCCAAAGATGTCTTCGGGCCTCAGTTCGCTCTGGCAGAGCGCGGCGGCGCGGCGCAGCACCGCATCGCCGCCCGCGTGCCCGTAGGTGTCGTTGACGCGCTTGAAGTGGTCGAGGTCGATCATGATGATCGCCGCCGGCTCGCGGCCGCGGCGCACGCGGGCCAGTTGCCGCTCGGCCAGTTCGAGGAAATGGCGCCGGTTGAGCGCGCCCGTCAGCGGGTCGATCGTCGCCAGGCGCGCGAGTTCAAGCTCCATCTCCTTGCGGTCGGTGATGTCCTGCTCGGTGGCGAACAACCGGATCGGTGTGCCGGACTCGTCGCGCACGATCTCGATTTCGCGGCGCAGCCAGACGATCGCTCCGTCGGGGCGCAGCACGCGATATTCCGAAGGTCCCAAGGTCAGGCCCTGGCGATTTTTCTCGTAGATCGCCATCGACGCTTCGCGGTCGTCGGGATGATTGCAGGCGATATAGCGTTCGAGACTGGGCGGCAGCGAAGGATCGATGCCGAAATGGCGATAGATCTCCTCCGACCAGATGCCTTGGCCGGTCAGCAGATCGACCTCGATATAGCCGATCCGGCCGATCCGCTGCGCGCGCTCCAGACGGAACACGCTGCGGCGCAGTTCCGCGTCGAGCCGCATGCGGTCGGTGATGTCGCTGGCGGTCCCGCGGTATCCCGTGAACTTGCCGTGATCGTCGAACATCGGCCGGCCCGAGATCGACAGGATCTTGTTTTCGCCGCTGCTGTGGAGGGCGAAGCTGTGCAGGTCGTTGAACGGCTCACGGCGCTCGAAGGCCAATTGATGCTTGCGCCGGGTCGTTTCGTCCACCCAAATGCCGCCCATCTCCGCGGGCCGGTGTCCCTTGTAGCGCGACAGCGGGAAGCCCAGCACGGCATGGTGCCGCTCCGACACATAGGTCAGGTAGTCCTCGGCATTCGTCTCCCAGACGAGGTCGCTGGTCGTCTCGATGATGTCGTTGATGCGCTTCTGCAAGGTCCACAGCACGCGGTTGCGCGTCATCGACAGCGCCATGCCCAGGACCGCGGTGCCGAGCGGGAAGATCAGGAAGCCCGCGGCACCCGAAACCAGCGAGAGGGAAGGTCCGCCCATCAGATAGAAGAGCAGCTTGATGACCGCGGCGGTCAGCACCGAGTCGATCAGTCCGATCACCGCGAGCTCGACGAAACTCAGTGCGCGTCCGCGATCCTCGCGGAAGCGGCCGACCAAATAGCCGAGCAACCCGGAGACTGTGATGGTGGCCAGCCCCGGCCACATGCCCGGGCCGCCGATCTGGAAGCGATAGGCATCGGCGATGCCGGTGACGAGCGCGGTGCCGATCGGTCCGCCATAGAGCGAACCGACCAGGACGAAGACGATGCGCGCATCGACATTCAAGCCTTCGGGGGTGTGGACGGGGAAGCTCATCGACGCGATGGCGCCCAGGCCGAACAGCACGCCGATCAGATAGGAGTCGATGCTTTTGCGTTCACCGACAACGGTGGTCCGCAATCCGCCATAGAGCACAATCGGGATTAGGCCGAGCGCGATATTCTGTGCATACAGCGCTAACCAGGCTCCGATACTGCCCTCGAACGGCGCGTTCATCCCACCAGCCCCGTCGCCAGCCGACTCTCCGTGCCGGCCACCCAAGGTCCATACCTAGGTGAGCACTGTTTCGGTTAAATTACAAATAAGTATCCTGTGGGAAATGGGCAGGATGGCTGGCTTTCAGCCTCGTGCTGCACTTGCGTCCTTGGCGAGGAAGTTGTCGACCACGGCGGCGATCTCGCGCGCGATCTCGGGCACGTCCTTGTCCTGTGCGTTGGCGCCGAGCAAGGCGTCGGACAACTGCGTGATCAGGATCATCTCGACCGAAGGGGGACGGTCGGCGTGCTCTACCCATCGCCGCGCGAGCTGGTGAATGCGAGCCGCGATCTCGCCGACATGGTCGGTTGCGGACGATCCCTTGTGCTCGGCAACGACGGCTTCGCTCTTGCCGACCAGCACGGTCACGGCACGCCGCCATTCGGCCTGCGAAAGACCCGTGCCGGCCACGGTCGCCTGCTTGTGGAGGTCGACGATGCGCCGCGTGAGGCGCGAAACCGATTTGACCTGAGTCTCGCTCTTCTTCTTGCCCATCCGCTGCAAGCCGACCTCAAGCACCTTGCTGAGCAGGCTCAGCCGGTCGTTGTGCAGCACCTTGATGCGCAGCGTGTTGGGGACGGGCGTCATATCGTCGTCGGAGCCGTCATTGCGCCGCTTGGTGCGGCGGCTGGGGCCGATGAAGTCCTCGGTCACGACGAAGGGCTTGCGCGACCGCGTGAAGCCGTCCACGCGGCGCAGCACCTGATCGGCCGTCATCGGCTTCAGCACGATGTAGTCGATGCCCGACTGCATCACCTTGTTGAGATCGGTTCCCGTCGAGGGGCGCGCGGTTGCGATCAGCACGGCGAAGGGATTGCGGCCCAGGCGGCCGAAGCGGATGTCTTGCGCGATGGCGCAGATATCGAGGCCCGGCAGATCGACGTCGCAGAGGACGAGGTCGGGTGCGCCGGTCAAAGCGCTGCGCAGCGCTTCCGCCGAGCGGCAGATGGCGGGTTCGCGGATCCCGCGCGTCGACAAAGCATCGATCACGTTGCCAGCAAACACGGCATCGGACTCGGCGACGACCATCTTGACGTCTTTATAGGTAAAAGTAGGCAACGCCCCCAACTCCCGCGTTCTCGCAGGTTGATCCCAGGTAGGCGCCCGTTTCCCTCTTCCGCGCAGTCCTTACTTTTCGGTGCGCCATTTTTGTGGGAAATCACACTAACACGCGGGCCGCGAAGGAATAAAGAGACATCATTAATTGTAAGGATAAATAGGTTTTTCATGCGCGTATTAGGCGTTTCGAGCGGCTCAAAATTGAGCTGCCGAACACGCGGCTGGGGGGCCTTGCGCACGGCTGTGCCGGTAAGCGCCGGAGGGCGTGGTCTGGGCATTGACCTGCCTGGGGCTGATGGCTTGTATGGCGCCCAGGCGCCGTCCCCTGCATCGTCATTACCATCATCGCCGCGCCCGCGATGGCAAAGCCGCCGGCCCCACGCTCGGCGACTTTCCCGGCGCGCCCTGTCCCATCTGCGAGAAGCCTGCCTCGCTTTGCGTCTGCGGTTCGGTTGCCAAGATCGATCATCGCGTCGAGGTGCTGATCCTGCAGCACCCGCAGGAGCAGGATAAGGTGCTCGGGAGCGCGCGCCTTGCCGCGGCTCATCTCGCCAAGGCCACGTTCCGCGTCGGGCTCTCCTGGCCGAGCCTGACCAAAGCCCTCGGCCGTGAAGCCGATCCGAAACGCTGGGCGGTCCTGCATCTCGGTTCGATCGAACCCGGGAAGCTCGCGCCGGACCGTGACGTGGTGGCGCTCGATGCGCGCGGCGGCCAACTGCCCGATCAGGATGCGGCGTTGGACGACCTCGAAGGGGTCGTGCTGTTCGATGGAACGTGGAGCCAAGCCAAGACTCTCTGGTGGCGCAATCCCTGGGTGCTGAAGGCGCGCCGTCTGGTGCTCGCGCCGTCGCGGTCCTCACGCTACGGCGCGCTGCGCCGCGAGCCGCGCGCTGCCGGGTTGTCGACCCTGGAAGCGGCCGCCTTCCTGCTGTCGCGTCTGGAACATCGGCCGGACATCGAAACGGCAATGACGGAAAGCTTCGAGCGGATGCTGGTGCAATACCGCGAAGCCAGCCGCACCCTCCGTCAAAAGCCGCAATCTGCCGTACCGCCGCCACAATCCTGAGCGAGTGTCCCGCATTCCATCATCACGGGGTTCCATGACCTCCAGATCGTTGCGTTGCTGCGGGCGCTGGGCGCGCCGGCTTCCCATCCTCGGTATCGGAATTTTCCTGGCCGCCACAGCCACAACCGTCGGGACCGGCCATGCAGATGACGCGCCGATCACCCTGCCGCAGCTGCCGCCGGCGGGCCGGTACACGATGATCGAGGAGAACGATTTCTTCTTCTATCCGACCGATCATCACTACACCCAAGGCATCCGCTTCAGCTATCTGACGCCGCCGGTGGTGGAAGGCGACGCGACCCTGCCGGCGTTCGACTGGCTCGATGA
The DNA here is from genome assembly GCA_964577475.1 of uncultured Rhodospirillaceae bacterium. Taxonomy (GTDB): domain Bacteria; phylum Pseudomonadota; class Alphaproteobacteria; order Rhodospirillales; family Magnetospirillaceae; genus JASHSH01. The sequence continues at coordinate 5,228 of CAZNZI010000638.1, read as the reverse complement.
CGTTCTGTTCTCGTCCGAAGGCCGGCGTTTCCGCCATATGGATTGGAGCGCCGGCCAGAGCATCTTCACGCCGACCGATCTCGTGCGGTTCAATCCGGATCCCAATGACCGGCCCTATGCGGGCTGGTTCTATGCTCAAGCCGGATTCATCCAGAATTCGGTTCCTGAAGAGGGCCGGGGCGTTTCGCGGCTCGACGATCTCGAAGTGCAACTCGGTGTTGTCGGCCCTCAGGCCGCAGCCGAGGAGACGCAGAACGATTGGCACGAATTCCTCATCCACCAGGCGGTCTCCAACGGCTGGGGCTATCAGTTGCACGACGAGCCCGGCCTCAACGTGATCTACCAGCGTCATTGGCGCATCGACCTCGCCAATACCGCCGATGACGGCAAGGGGTTCGGCGTCGATGTGGTGCCCGATGCGGGCGTCTCGCTCGGCAATATTCTCACTTATGCCAATACGGGCGCGACCTTGCGCCTGGGCTATAAGCTTCAGTCGGACTACGGCCCGCCGCGCGTCCTCCCGGCGCCGTCGGGCGGCGACTATTTCGACAACTCGGTATCGGGGCTCGGCGGCTATGTCTTCGTCACCGGCGAAGGACGTGCGGTTGCCCACAACGTCTTCATCCAGGGCAACACCTTCCAGCCGAGCCGGGGCGTCACCCTGATTCCCGCCGTCGGCGACTTTGTTTTCGGCGGGACCCTGTTCTGGGGACGCTGGTTGCGGGCCACGGTCAGCCTCGACAACCGGAGCGACGAGTTCTTCGGCCAGGATGGGCCCGACCGCTTCACGTCCTTCAGCCTCTCGGCCAATTTCGATTGGTAGACCGGCTCAGCCGGCCAGCCGGCTGTTGTTGAGCAGCGTTTTCAGGTCGGCGACCGGCAATGGCTTGCGGACGGCGCCCAATACGTCCAGGCCGCGTGCCTTGGCCAGGCGCCGGGCCGCTTCGAGGACGCGCGCATCGAAGCCGCTGATCAGGATCAATTTGGCAGTGCTCGCTTCCCCGGCGAGATAACGGATCACTTCGACGCCGTCCGCGCCCGGCATCTGCAGATCGAGGACGATATGCGATGGCCGCCAATCCGCATGCGCGGTTCGAAAAGCTTCGAAATCGGCCGTGACCTGCACCTCGTATCGGCACAGTTCCGCAATATCCGCGACAAGGGTCGCGATGGCCGGTTCGTCATCGAGGACGAGAAGACGGTTGCCATCCATAGTGGCCCGCACGTGCTGACAGGTGAGTCACGACTATAGTCCCAATTCCCGTTCCGGTTGCAAGACGGAAACACGAGGGGGCCGCGCCTGCGCTCCGCCCCCGCCTTGTGGCCTCTTTGGAAAGCGGCCATGCTGAACCTATGAAGGCCGCATAACGGCCACGGTCCGATCGAGGGAAACGCCCATGCAGATTCGTGCTGCGGTCACGCGCGCCAAAGCGGCGCCGATGTCGCTGGAGGCCATAGCGCTTGAAGAACCGCGCGATGACGAGATTCTGGTCAGGCTGGTGGCGACCGGCGTTTGCCATACCGACATCGTGATGCGCGATCAGTTCTATCCCGTGCCGCAGCCGATCGTCTTGGGACATGAAGGAGCGGGTGTCGTCGAGCGCGTCGGCCGTGGCGTCACCAAGGTCGCGCCGGGCGATCATGTGGTGATGTCATTCAACTCCTGTGGTGCCTGCCCGAGCTGCCTCGCCGATGCCACCACCTACTGCCATGATTTCTTCGGCCGTAACTTCGCCGGCCAGCGGCCCGACGGGAGCAGTCCGCTCTCAAAGGACGCAGGCAAGAAGCACGAACACATCCACGGTTATTTCTTCGGCCAGTCGTCTTTCGCGAGCCACGCCATCTGCAACCAGCGCAACGTCGTGAAGGTGCGCAAGGATGCGCCGCTCGATCTGCTCGGTCCGTTGGCCTGCGGTCTTCAGACCGGTGCCGGTACCGTGATCAATGGGTTGAAAGTGGGTGTCGGCGATTCAATCGCCGTGTTCGGCACCGGGTCCGTGGGTTTGGCTGCGATCATGGCCGCCAAACTGGTGGGCGCGACCACGATCATCGGCGTCGATCTCAACAAGGAACGGCTGAAGATGGCCAAGGCGCTGGGCGCCACGCATGTGCTCGATGGCGGCGCCAAGGACGTGGCGGACCGGATCGTCAAGATCACCGGCGCCGGCGTGAACTTCTCGATCGATTGCACCGGCGTTCCAAAGGCGATCGGGACCGCGATCCAATGCCTGGCGCCGCGTGGCGAGTGCGGCCTGGTCGGGGCTTCGCCGGTGGGCGCCACGGTGCCCGTCGATCTCACCCATATGCTCGCGGGCGGTCGCGTCTTCCGTGGCGTGGTCGAGGGCGAAGCGACGCCGGAGGTCTTCATCCCCACCCTGATCGAGCTCTATCTCCAGGGCCGCTTCCCCTTCGACAAGCTTCTCGCCTTCTATCCGTTCGACCGCATCAATGATGCGATCCACGATTCCGAGACCGGAAAGGTGATCAAGGCCGTGGTGCGGATGGATCCGCGAAAGTCCGCTGGACGGCGCCGCTAAGGCATTGCCGAATAGAGTGAAAATCCGTTCATAGTTTGTCACATCTGGAAACGCGCAAGACACCCGCTGCCCGGTAAAACCGCTCTGTAAAAGTCCGCGTCGCCGGGTTCGGGGATGTGTGACGCCAGCATTGAGCGGTAATGGAAAAGATCGCATCTCTCTTCGCCTTTCCCGATGACCCATCGCTCATCGAGATCGGCACATACAATCTTTGGATGGTCGCACTCTCGGTGGCGATCGCGATCTTCGCTGCGATGATGGCACTGCAGATCGCCGGCCAAGCCGCGTCATTCTCCAATCGCGGTTCGCGTGTCGCCGCGCTCGCCTCGGGTAGTGTCGCGTTGGGCGGCGGCGTGTGGGCCATGCACTTCATCGGCATGCTCGCGTTTCATCTGTGCATGCCGCTGCACTACAACGCCTTGTTGACGGGGTTGTCCCTGCTGCCGAGCCTCGGCGCGTCGGCAATCGCGCTGACTTTGATCTCCCGGCCCGCCATCGACATGCCGCGGCTGATCCTGGGCGGGACCGCCGTCGGGCTCGGAATCGGCATGATGCACTATAGCGGCATGGCGGCGATGTATACCGGCTTCACGCTGCGCTATGACCCGGCACAATTTGCTTTGTCGATCGTCGTCGCGATCGTTCTCGCCATCCTGGCGCTGTGGGTTCGTTTCGGTCTGCGCCTCTATGCGAGCCGCCCGAATCGGGTCGTGATCACGGCGCTGAGCGGCTCGATCATGGGCATCGCCATCTCCGGCATGCACTATGTCGGCATGGGCGCCGCCCGGTTCGTACGGGGCGGGACCCGCCCCGGCTCGCCTGCCGATGACGACTACACCAAGTTGGCGGTCGCCATCTCGCTGTTTGCCATTGCCGTGATCCTGGCGGTCCTGGCCACCAATGTTTTCTTGCGCTATCGCCGGCTGGTTGCCGATCTGCGCGCCAATGTCGCGCGGCGCAAGCTGGTCGAGAAGGCGTTGCGCGAAGGCGAGCAGCAATTGCGCACCATGATCGGCAACATCCCGGGCGTCGCCTTCCGCAGCCTGATCACCGACGGTCTGCGGACCGTCTTCGTCAGCGACGCCGCCGAGAACCTGACGGGCTATCCTGCCGTCGAATTCACGCGCAGTGCCGATCGCCGCCGGATTTTCGACCAGGTGTTGCCGGAAGATCGGGAGGCTTTGCAAAAGCATATCAGTGCGGCGATCCACGACGGCGCGGCGATGGCCCACGAGTTCCGCCTGCGCCACCGCGACGGGAGCGTCCGCTGGGCCTGGGGATTCGCCCGGCCACTGCGCGACCACGACGGCCAGATGCGTTGGCTCGACGGCGTCATCCTGGACGTGACCGACCGCCATCTGGTCGAAGACGCATTGCGCGAGGCGAAGGACCGCGCCGAACAGTCGGTGGCCAGCCGCACGGCCTTCATCGCCAAGATGAGCCACGAGATCCGCACGCCGATCAATTCGATCCTCGGCTTCACCGAGGTGCTGCTGGGGTCCCAGCTCACGCCCGAGCAGGAGCACCATATGGAAACCGTGCAGTCGGCCGCCCGGTCGCTGCTGCTGCTGATCAACGATGTGCTCGATACCGCCAAACTCGATCGCGAGTCGATGGAGCTCGAGAACAAGGACTTCAATCTGCACGAACTGGTCGAGGAACTGATCGCCACCGTATCGGCCACCGCGCTGAGCAAAGGCGTTCTGGTCAGCTACACCTATGCCGGCGTGCTGCGCGAGACCTTCCACGGCGATGCGCTGCGCATCCGTCAGATCCTGACCAACATTCTGGGCAATGCCGTCAAATTCACCGAACGCGGCATCGTCAAAGTGTCGGTGACGCCCGACGGCGACTCCGTCCTGTTCACGGTGCGCGATACCGGTATCGGAATCCCCGCCGACAGGCTCGAACACATCTTCGAACCTTTCGCCCAGGCCGATGCGTCGATGAGCCGCCGTTTCGGCGGGTCGGGTCTCGGCACCACCATCGCGCGCCAGCTGGTCGAGTTGATGAAGGGGCGCATCTGGGCCGAAAGCGAAGTGGGCCGCGGCAGCGCATTCTTCGTCCGTCTGCCCCTGAAGGCCGGCCGCGCACGCGCGATGCTCAAGCCGGTCGAGCCGAGAGATGCGGCGCTGCCGAAGCTGCATATCCTGGTCGCCGATGATTCGCCCATGAATACCGAGCTGATGACGATCCTGCTTCAGCGCAACGGCCACACGGTCCGCAGCGTGGGCGGCGGAGCGGAAGCGGTGGCCGCCGTGTTCGAAGAGGCCTTCGACCTGGTGCTGATGGATTTGATGATGCCGGATGTGGACGGAATGGAAGCCACGCGCCGCATCCGGGCCGCTGAAGCCGGGGCAAACTGCGGGCGCACGCCGATCATCGCCCTGTCGGCGAGCGTCATGGAGACGGACCGTTCCGCCGCTCTGGAGGCCGGCATGGACGAGTTCGCCACCAAGCCGGTCGAGTTGCCGGCCTTGCGCAAGGCCATAGCTTCGGTATTGGGTCTGTCGGCCACCGCCGCGCCGGAGCCGGCGGTGGCCGTCGAATTGTTCTAGTCGCGGTCAGCGTCCCATCGCCGCATCGAGCACTTCCTCGGCGTGGCCTTCGACCTTCACATTGCGCCACACCTGCACGACCTTGCCGCGGCTGTCGATCAGGAAGGTGGCGCGCTCCATGCCCAAAAACGTC
>CAZNZI010000637.1:0-11966 GCA_964577475.1 uncultured Rhodospirillaceae bacterium | reverse complement strand
ATTTCATCGTAGTCAGCGTCGAACAGAAACTCGGCCTCCGCGTCATCCATAACGGCGAGATTGTCCCCGGTGCCAACGTGCTGAGCCCCGATCTCGGCGATCTGCTGTTCCGCCTGCCCGCGCCCGGCACCGCCGGCGCCTTCAATGTCGGGCGTCTGTCCGAAGTGGCATCGGAAGGCGCGATCCTCGACGAGGTCACGGCATTGCTGAACGGCGAACTCGATGCCAGCCTGCGCGGCCACCGCCGCGTGGCCCGCGTGGTGGAACTGGCCGAGAGCGGCGATACGCGGGTGCTGGGCGTTCTCGCCACCGCCGGTGAAGCGCTGGGCTTTGCCATCGCCAATCTGATCGCGCTCTTCGCGCCGCCGAAAGTGATCCTGGCCGGCGCGGCCTTGAGTGCGGGCGACACCTTCCTGAATCCCCTGCGCTCGACCGTTGCGACCCTGACGCCCGCCAATCTGGCCGATGTTTCGGAGATCGTCGTGCATCAGTGGGGCGCGGATATGTGGGCGCGCGGCGCGGCCGCAATGACGCTGCGCGATCTCTACGGCGCGCCCTGGAACACGACGGGACCGGCACCTTAAGAGTGCCAGAGAGAAAGGCCAGAGGGAGAGAACAGTGGATACGGTCGGCATCGGTATCATCGGCTGCGGCAATATCAGCACCGCCTATCTGAAGGCGGCGAAGACCTTCCCGATTCTCGATATTCGCGCCGTCGCCGATCTCAACATGGACGCCGCCAAGGCGCGCGGCGCGGAGTTCGGCATTCCCGCGAAGACGGTCGATGACCTTCTGGCCGATCCGGCAATTTCTATTGTGGTTAACCTGACCGTGCCGCTTGCCCATGTGGAAGTCGGTCTGAAGGCCCTGCGCGCCGGCAAGCATGTTCATTCCGAGAAGCCGCTTGGCATCGCGGTTGCCGAAGCCAAGAAACTGCTGGCAGAAGCCAAGAAGCTCAAACTGCGCATCGGCTGCGCGCCCGATACCTTCCTGGGCGGCGGACAGCAAACCTGCCGCAAGCTGATCGATACGGGTGCGATCGGCACGGTGATGGCCGGCACCGCGTTCTTCATGTGCCCCGGCCATGAACGCTGGCACCCGAACCCCGGCTTCTACTATCGCAAGGGCGGCGGTCCGATGCTGGACATGGGTCCCTACTACGTCACCTCGCTGGTCAACCTCCTGGGCCCGGTCGCGCGCGTTGCGGGCGCCACCTCGCGCACGCGCAAGACGCGGGTAATCACGAGCGAGCCGCTCAAGGGCAAGAAGATCCCGGTCGAGGTCGCGACCCATGTGGCGGGCACGATGGAATTCGTCTCGGGTGCGGTGATCACCATCGGCATGAGTTTCGACGTGGCCCGCCACCGCCACAAGCCGATCGAACTCTACGGCACCAAAGCGGCGCTGGCGGTGCCCGACCCCAATTATTTCGGCGGCGACATCGAGATGGCGGGGCCCGGCGAGGACTGGCGCACTGTGCCCACCGAACACATCTATGCCGACGGCAACTACCGCGTCATCGGCGTTGCCGATATGGCCCAGGCGATCAAGAAGAAGCGCGCACACCGTGCCAATGGCGACTTGGCCTTCCATGCGCTCGAGGTGATGGAGGCGTTCCAGCTTTCGTCGGACTCGGGCCGTCACGTCAAAATCAAAAGCAGGCCGGAACGCCCGGCGCCGCTCAAGACCGGCCTGAAGCCGGGACAACTTTAGAATTCAGATCGAGGATACATCCATGCGCGAAGCACTGATCGTTTGGGGCGGCTGGAGCGGCCACGAGCCGGAACAGGGCTCGCAGATCGTCGCCAAGATGCTCGAAGAAGAAGGCTTCAAGGTCTATGTCGAGAATACGACCGAAGCCTTCGCCGATCCGGCCATCGCCGATATGAGCCTGATCGTGCCGATCTGCACGATGATGAAGATCGAGAAGGAAGAGCTGACCAACCTCACCAAAGCCGTGCAGGGCGGCGTCGGCCTCGCCGGCTATCACGGCGGGATGTGCGATTCATTCCGGGACGCAGTCGACTATCAATTTATGTGCGGCGGACAATGGGTGGCCCATCCCGGCAGCGTCATCGACTACCGCGTCAATGTGAAGAACCACGCCGACCCTGTCATGGCGGGCATCGAGGATTTCGACTACCGCTCCGAGCAGTACTACATGCATGTCGATCCCTCGAACGAGGTGTTGGCGACGACCACCTTCTCGGGCGATCACGCCCCCTGGATCAAGGGCGTGGTGATGCCCGTGGTGTGGAAACGCAAGCACGGCGAAGGCCGCGTGTTCTACAGCTCGCTCGGTCATGTCACCAGCGAGTTCAAGGTGCCGGAGATGAGCACGATCATCCGCCGCGGCATGCTCTGGGCCGCGCGCTGAGGCAGATCAGTCGAGGTTAGTTGCGCGAGCGGGAACCGCGCGGCGGCGGCAGGTCGCCGTCCGCGTCATCGGCAGGGGATGATCCTAACCGCGGCTGACGGGCCGCTTGCGGTGCAAGCGCGCCGTCGGCGATCAGCACCATCCGGACCAGATCCGACAGGCTGCGCACACCCGCCTTTTCCATGACGCGCGCACGATGCACTTCCACCGTGCGCTGGCTGACCCCGAGATTGTAGGCGATCACCTTGTTGGGATGGCCCTGCACCATGCCGTCCAGCACTTCGCGTTCGCGCGCGGTCAGCTTGGCGAGATGGGCGGAAATCTGGGCGATCTCAGAATTGGCCTGCTGACGCTCCAGATCCGAAGCCAGGGCCGAGCGTACGGCGATCAGGAATTCCTGGTCATCGATCGGCTTTTCAATGAAGTCGACGGCGCCGGCCTTGATCACCTTGATCGCGGTTTGGATGTCGCCGCGGCCAGTGATGACGATCACAGGATGAGCGAAGCGCATTTCGGCGAGGTGTTCGAGCAGCTCGATCCCGCTCATCCCCGGCATGTAGATGTCGGTGACCACGCAGCCCGAGGTGATCCCGGCGGCGGACTCGAGGAAGGAGGCCGCGGAGTTGTAGGACCGCGTCTCAAAGCCCGCTTTTCCCAGCAATTCCGAGAGATATTCGCAGATCAACTGATCGTCATCGATCAGGTAGACGATGGAAGGGCCGGCCATGGCTTCTTGCCGATCGTTATTGCTGTCGCCCATAATTCTCTACCAAGGGAGCGCGCATTTCCATCCCTTAGACTGGCACGACGCCACATAAAAAAAAGTCCGCCACCGCGGACTTTCTTTGCTCAAATCGTTTGAAGGCTTGGTGGGCGCACCAGGACTCGAACCTGGGGCCCGCTGATTAAGAGTCAGCTGCTCTACCAACTGAGCTATGCGCCCCCGGCCTTCTCGCGAAGCCCGGCTTTTTAGCAACCGCGGCCCCTCTTGTCGAGGGACTTGTTGGGGCGAAATTCGGCCTTTTCCCCCAAAGGGTTGGCTCGGTTTGACACGGAGCCGATCACTCAGCCTATTTCGGGCCCGTGGCGGCCGATGGGCACATCGCGGTGAATATAGGCCGAGAGAATGAGGCCGAAGCCGAACAACAGGGTCAGCATGGCTGTGCCGCCGTAGGAAATCAGTGGGAGCGGCACGCCCACCACCGGCACCAGGCCCATCACCCTCGCGATGTTGATGAAGACATAAAGGAAGAAGGTGGTGGTCAGCCCCAGGCCGACAAGGCGGCCGAACTGGGTGCGGCAGCGCAAGGACAAAGCATAGCCCCAGATGATGATCAGGGTGTAGAGCGCGAGCAGCGCCACACCACCGACCATGCCCCACTCCTCAGCCATCTGGGTGAAGATGAAGTCGGTCTGCTTCTCGGGCAGGAAGTTGAGATGGCTTTGCGTGCCCAGCATGAAGCCCTTGCCGAACAGCCCGCCGGAACCCAGCGCGATCTTGCTCTGCATGATGTGATAGCCCGAACCCAGCGGATCGCTTTCGGGATCGAGAAAGGTCATGATGCGCTGTTTCTGATATTCGCGCATGAAGCGCCAGACCACCGGCACCGCGCCGCCGGCCAGGGCCACCACCACGGCGAACATCCAGGTGCGCACGCCGGCCAGGAAGAAGACCGCACCGCCCGCCAGAAGCAGCATCATCGCCGTGCCCATATCGGGCTGCTTCAGCACCAGCGCCGCCGGCATCAGGATCAGTACGACCGGAATGACCAGGAACAGCGGCCGGCCCACATCCTGCGGTGTCGAGCCGTGGAAGTAGCGCGCCAGCGCCAGAACCATCGTGATCTTCATGATCTCCGACGGCTGAAGCTGGATGAAGCCGAGATCGATCCAGCGCTGGGCACCGAGGCCCGTCGAGCCATGGACATCGACGCCGACCAGCAGGACCAGCGCGATGAAATAGAGGATATAGGCCCAGCGCATCCAGGCACGGATATCGACCACCGCGACACCCAGCATCACCGCCAGGCCGACGGCGAAGCGGAACATCTGGCGGACCGCCCAAGGCTCGAGGCTGCCATTGGCGGCGGAGTAGAGCGTCAGAAAACCGATGCCGCAGACAAGCGTGATCAGCAGCACGAACGACCAGCTCACATGCCAGAGCTTCTCGCCGAAGCGCATCTCGCCGCCGCCGAAGCGGCTTCGGATCGAACTCGCCATCAGGCGCCCCCCTCGGGGAGGAGATCAGGCTCCTGGCTTCCATCGGGACTCATCTGCGGCTGCGGCTGGGCGCCATCGACCGGCGTCAGCGGCGCGAGGCCTGGAATTGGCGCTTTGGGATCGGCCGCGCGCAATTGGGCGGCGATCAGAAGGTCGCGCGCGACCGGCCCGGCGGCCGAGCCGCCATGCATGCCGTGCTCGATGCAAATGCCGATGGCGAAACGGGGTGCGGAGACCGGTGCGAAGGCGATGAACAGCGCGTTGTCGCGGTCCTTCCAGGGAATCTGGTCTTCCTTGATCTTGGTGTCACGCTCGCGCTGGGTGATGCGCTTCACCTGGGCCGAGCCGGTCTTGGCGGCCATCGCCATGGCGGGATCTTTGATGCGCGCCTCATAGGCCGTGCCATGCGGCTCGTTGGCCACCATCGTCATCCCGTGATGCACCACCGCCAGGGCCTGCCGCGAAACACCCATGTCGGGCCAGTCGGTGGCCTTGCGCGGCACCAGCTTGTTGCCTGCCAGCTTGGCCTGAGCCAAATGCGGCGATACGGCGTAGCCGCCATTGGCGATGCGCGCCGCCATTACGGCGAGCTGCAACGGCGTCGTCGAGACATAACCCTGACCGATCCCGTTGATCGGCGTTTCACCCGGATACCAGGGCTGACCGAGATTGGCCGCTTTCCACGCCTTGTTGGGGATGATGCCCGGCCGCTCGCCAGGCAGATCGAGCCCCGTGATCGAGCCCAATCCGAATCGTTTGGCCATCTCGGCAATGCGCTCGAAGCCGGTGCGCCGCGCGGCTTCGTAAAAGAAGACGTCGCACGACATCTTGATCGCATTCGGCATGTCGACTGCGCCATGACCGGAATGCTTCCAGCAGTGCAACGTGACGTTGCCGATGTTCCACTGGCCCGGACAAAAGACCTTGGTGTCGGCCGTCATCGAGTTGCTTTCGAGCGCCGCCAGCGCCGTGATCATCTTGAAGGTCGAGCCGGGCGCATATTGTCCGGCGGCCGCCTTATTGATGAGCGGCTGGCGCGGATTGGTCGTGAGCTCCTTCCACTCTTCGCCGGTCAGACCGCGATTGAAGGCGTTGGGGTCGTAGCTCGGCGTGGCGGCCAGCACGAGAACTTCGCCGGTATGCACGTCCATCATCACGAGGCCGGCGCTGTTGTCGCCCAGGCGCTGCATGGCATAGCGCTGCAGGTCGACATCGATCGCGAGCTTGAGATCGGAGCCCGGCTGCCCTTCGTCGCGCGAGAGTTCGCGGATGACCCGGCCGACCGCATTGACCTCGACCTGGCTGGTGCCGCCCTTGCCGCGCAAGGCGAGATCATAGACCTTCTCGATGCCGGCCTTGCCGATGCGGAAGCCGGGCAGTTCGAGCAGCGGATCGTTCGAGTTCTGCAGATCGTTCTCGGACACGGCCGATACGTAGCCGAGGAAATGAGCGCCGAGGTCCTGGAGCGGGTAATTGCGCGTCTGACCCACATCGATCATCACGCCCGGCAGGTCGGGCGCGTTGATCTCGACACGCGACATTTCCTGCCAGGTCAGGTTCTCCCGCACCATGACCGACGCGAAGGATGGACGGCGTTCCGCCTCGCGGATGATGCGCGCTCGGTCGCGATCGCTGATCGGACAGATCGTGCCCAACGAGTCGAGCGTATCCCCGATATCGTCGGTCTGCTCGGCGACCACCAGCACGCGGTAATTCTGCTGATTGATGGCAAGCGGCACGCCGTTGCGGTCGAGGATGCGGCCGCGCGGCGGCGGCAGCAGGCGGATGTTGATGCGGTTCTGATCGGCCAGCATTTGGTATTTGCTGGCTTCGACCACCTGCAGGTAATACATGCGGCCGACCAGGGTGGCGAGCAGCAGCGCCTGACCGCCGCCAAGAAGCAGCGCGCGCCGGCTGATAAGTTTTGTGCCGTCCTGTTCGCGATGAATCATAACCCCCGCTCTCCGCGCCCCGACCTCAAGCGCGCCGCAGGAAGGTGAGCTGGGCGCGGACGAAGATCCAAGCCAGCAGCGGATAGAAAATCAGGGTCATCACGTACTGGAAGACCAGCGCCTTGACCGGCAGCACGGTCACCAGCACCACCGACGACATGATCCACTCAACCACCATCGCGCCGGCGGCGGTCAGGGTGAAACCCCACATCGCCATCAGGAACGAGCGGCCGAGGATACGGCGCTGGGAGTCGGCGACCGCCTGGATGGCGAGGAAGACCAGCGACGAGACACCGAGCGGCGTACCCGCGATCATGTCGGCGATCGCGCCGAGCCCGAAGGCCGCCCAGGGGCGCAGGAGGTCGGGGCGATAGATGGCCCAGTAGTAGACCGCGATCAGCGGCAGTTGCGGCGCGATCGATGCGAAGCCCGGTAGCCGCATTGGTGTGGAGACAACCAGGATCAGGAACAAGGTGACGATGAACGGCAGCGCATGCCGCAACCGCATTTCAAGCCGCTGCAGCGGCGTACCCCTCATTGGTCGGCATCTCCGCCGGAGGAGTCGTTATCGCCGGAATCGGGATCGATGATGCCCGGCAGGCCGTAATCGACGACGGCCACGTATTCGAGCTGATAACGGTGAACGTAGGGTTCCACCTTGGCCACGCCGTCCTGCACCGACGAGACCACGCCGATCGGCAGGCCCGGCGGGAACGCACCGCCATCGCCCGACGTCACCACGCGGTCGCCCGGCTGAAGCACGACGTTGGACGACAGATAGTTGAGGCGCGGATGATCGGTGTTCTCACCCGACATGATCGCCTTGGCGTGCGAATTCTCGAGCATGACCGGCAGGTGCGAGTTGATGTCGGTCAGCAGCAGCACGCGCGAGAAATGCATGCCGACTTCGGCGACACGGCCGACCATCGCCTCGCCGGCCATGACCGCCTCGCCCTTCTTGATGCCCTCGTGCGTGCCGGCGTTGACCAGCATCGAGTCGACGAACGCGCCACCGGTATCGCCGACGACGCGGGCGGTGATGAAATGGGCCCCAGGATCGGGAATGAAATTGAGCTGGTTGCGCAGCGCGCGGTTTTCTTCGTCGAGCCGGCGCGCGACCGTCTGCCATTGCAGCAGCCGGTCGTTCTCTTCCTTGAGCCGGACATTGTCGGCGCGGATCTTGGCGATTTCGGTGACCGAATCAACCAGCCGCGCGATGGCCGCCGCCGGCCGCGACATGACGTCGAGCACCGGGGCCGCAGTGTCCTGCACCACAAGGCGCACACGTTCGAGGAGGAGCGTGTCCGCTTTGCCCAGCAGCATGAGAACGAATGAGGCGAGAACAAGGGCGATGAAGGCGAAGCGCTGCGCCAACTGACGCAGCGTCGCCAACCGTCCCGGTACCCCTGAATGGGGCATCATCGCCATCGGTTCAAACCTTCCGCGCGGGAGCGCGCGGGTTGGACGTCACAACTCAGTACATGCTCGACAGGACATTGCGCAGCTTGGGCATCTCTTCGAGCGCACGGCCCGTGCCCAACGCGACGCAGGACAGCGGATCGTCCGCGATCGAGACCGGCAGGCCGGTCGCGTGGCGCAGGACATAGTCGAGATTGGAGAGAAGCGCGCCGCCGCCGGTGAGCACGATGCCCTTGTCGACGATGTCGGCTGCCAGTTCCGGTGCGGTGTGCTCGAGGGCCACCTTGACCGCTTCGATGATCGCGCCGACCGGTTCGGCCAGGCTTTCGGCGATCTGCCGTTCGGAGATCAGGAGCTCCTTCGGCACGCCGTTCATCAGGTCGCGGCCCTTGATCTCCAGCGTGCGGCCTTCGCCATCTTCCGGCGGACAGGCGGAACCGATTTCCTTCTTGATGCGCTCGGCGGAGCCTTCGCCGACCAGCAGGTTATGGTTGCGGCGGATATAGGCGATGATGGCCTCGTCCATCTTGTCGCCGCCCACGCGCACGCTGCGCGAATAGACGATGCCGCCGAGGCTGAGCACGGCGACTTCGGTCGTGCCGCCGCCGATATCGACCACCATCGATCCGGTGGGCTCGGTGACCGGCAATCCGGCGCCGATCGCGGCCGCCATCGGCTCTTCGATCAGATAGACGCGGCGGGCGCCGGCGCTTTCGGCCGATTCCTGAATCGCGCGGCGTTCGACGGCCGTCGAGCCCGACGGCACGCAGACGATGACCAGCGGCGCCGCAAAGCTGCGACGATTGTGCACCTTGCGGATGAAGTGCTTGATCATCTCTTCGGCGACTTCGAAATCGGCGATCACGCCGTCGCGCAGCGGGCGGATGGCCTGGATGTAGCCCGGCGTTCGGCCCAGCATCATCTTGGCTTCGTCGCCGACGGCCAGGACCTTCTTGCGGCCCTTCTCTTCGGCGATGGCCACGACGGAAGGTTCATTGAGGACGATGCCACGGCCTTTGACATAGACCAGTGTATTGGCCGTTCCGAGGTCGATCGCCATGTCGGCGGAAAGCAGACCGGTCACTCGCGAAAACATTAACTTCGATTGCCCCTGTTCTTCGGCTCCGCCCGGTTTCGAGCGGCGCGTTGATTGCGATTCTGACTTAACCGGCCTTCGACCCTTCGAGGCGCATCGCCTCGGGAGCGGTCTTGAGCCGTTTAACGACGAGCTTGTTCAGTGCGTTCACATAGGCGCGCGCGGAGGCGACCAGCGTGTCGGTATCGGCGCCCTGGCCGTTCACCGTCTTCCCCTCTTCCTCGAGGCGCACGGTCACCTCGGCCTGGGCATCGGTGCCCTCGGTCACGGCCTGCACCTGGAACAGTTGCAGCTTGGCCTCGTGCGGGAAGAGCTGGCGGATCGCGGCGAAGATCGCATCGACCGGCCCATCGCCGGTGGCAGCCACCTTGCCGAGCTTGCCTTCGATTTCGAGTTCCAACTCGGCCTTGGGCGGCTGCTTCGAGCCGCACATGACTTCGAGCGAAACGAATTTCACGCTCTGGTTATCGCGCACCACTTCGTCATCGACCAGCGCGACGATGTCCTCGTCGTAGACGTCCTTCTTGCGGTCGGCGAGATCCTTGAAACGGCGGAAGGCGTCCTCGACCGCGTTGTCGCCGAGCTCGTAGCCGAGCTCCTTCAGCTTCGCCTTGAAGGCGGCGCGGCCGGAATGCTTGCCCATGACCAGGGTCGTGCGGATCAGGCCGACCGACTCGGGTGTCATGATCTCGTAGGTCTGGGCGTTCTTCAGCATGCCGTCCTGATGGATGCCCGACTCGTGCGCAAACGCATTCGCGCCGACGATCGCCTTGTTGGGTTGGACGGTGATGCCGGTGATGGTGGAGACGAGCCGCGAGGCGCGCGTGATCATCTCGGTCTTGATGCCGGTGGTGAAGGGCAACCGGTCCTGGCGCGTGCGCAGGCCCATGACGATCTCTTCCATCGCCGCATTGCCCGCGCGCTCGCCGAGCCCGTTGATGGTGCATTCGATCTGCCGCGCGCCGGCATGGACGGCCGCCAGCGAATTGGCCACGGCCAAGCCGAGGTCGTTATGGCAATGAACCGACAGGATCGCCTGGTCGATGTTCGGCACGCGGTTGATCAGCATGCCGATCAGCGCGGCATATTCGTCGGGCACCGCGTAGCCGACCGTGTCGGGAATGTTGATGGTACGCGCACCCGCCTTGATGGCGGCTTCGACCGTGCGGCAGAGGAAATCGTGGTCGGTGCGCGAACCGTCCTCCGCCGACCATTCCACGTCGTCGACGAAGCGCCGCGCATAGGACACGCTTTCCGAAACCGCTTCGAGCACCTGCTCGGCCGATTTCTGCAGCTTGTACTTCATGTGCAGCGGCGAGGTGGAGATGAAGGTGTGGATGCGCTTGCTCGCGGCGGGCTTCAACGCCTCGGCGCAGCGGTCGATATCGGCGCGGGTGGCGCGCGCGAGACCGGCGATCTTGGCGACCTTCAAGGTGCGCGCGATCGTCTCGACCGCTTCGAAGTCGCCGTTGGACGCGATCGGGAAACCGGCTTCGATGACATCGACGCCCATCTCTTCGAGTGTCGTCGCCACGCGCAGCTTCTCGTCGAGATTCATCGAGCAGCCCGGCGCCTGCTCGCCGTCGCGCAGCGTCGTGTCGAAGATGATGACTCGTTGATTGGTCTGGGTGGGGGCGGTCATCGTGACGAGACTTCCATACTCAAGACGTTGCACTCAGCCGGTGACACGCATCCCCTGTCCCTCTGCCGGCTTGGGCAAAGGAGTCAGGGGCCGGTAAGTCGCAAGTCCCCGTCACGACTCGTCCGTGGCGAACTGGGCTGGCAGGGGGCAAACCGGACACGACCGGCGCCGAACACGGCGGCCGCTCCGAAGGGTTGTCCTGTGGCGCGACTGCCAGACACGACTTTTGCCCTCTTCAACCGACCCGAACGATCGTTCCGGAGCGCTCGGATTGCCTAATTATGCCTACTGTTTAAGCCTTTTGGACTCACACGCGCAATTATTATTTGGAAAGCTTTCACCGAGGTTAAGGGTCGGCCCCGGTCACAGGCCGGGACTGTGACAATCGACACAAAAAGAAGGGGCCGCACCCTCGCGGATGCGGCCCCGACTTGTGACGTCTACGGATGGTTGGCTGGACTTAGAAGTCCATGTCGCCGCCCATGCCGCCCATGCCACCGCCGCCCGGCATCGGGGCGGCCTTCTTTTCCGGCTTCTCGGCGATCATCGCCTCGGTGGTGATCAGCAGGGAGGCCACCGAAGCGGCGTCCTGCAGGGCGGTACGGACCACCTTGGTCGGGTCGATAATGCCCGACTTCACCATGTCGACGTATTCGCCCGACTGGGCGTCGAAGCCATAGGTGAAGCTGCCCTTGTCGATGATCTTGCCAGCGACAACGGCACCGTCCTGACCGGCGTTTTCGGCGATCTGGCGCACCGGGGACTGGAGGGCCCGGCGCACGATATCGACGCCCACGCGCTGGTCGTCATCCTTCACCTTGAGGCCGTCGAGGGCCTTGAGGGCATTGAGCAGAGCGACGCCGCCGCCCGGAACGATGCCTTCTTCGACCGCAGCGCGGGTGGCGTGCAGAGCATCGTCCACACGGTCCTTGCGCTCCTTCACCTCGACTTCGGTGGCCCCGCCGACCTTCAGGACGGCCACGCCGCCGGCCAGCTTCGCCAGACGCTCCTGGAGCTTCTCGCGGTCGTAGTCCGAGGTGGTTTCCTCGATCTGCGCCTTGATCTGCTTGATACGGGCCTCGATGTCCTTCTTCTTGCCGGCGCCGTCGACGATCGTGGTGTCTTCCTTGGTGATCGTGACGCGCTTGGCGGTGCCCAGCATCTGCAGGTTAACGTTCTCGAGCTTGATGCCCAGGTCTTCGGAGATGACCTGGCCCGAGGTGAGAACGGCGATGTCTTCCAGCATGGCCTTGCGGCGGT
>CAZNZI010000636.1:0-7753 GCA_964577475.1 uncultured Rhodospirillaceae bacterium | reverse complement strand
AAATACCCTCCCTCCCCTTGATGGAGAGGGAGCGGCGCCTATCGAACGTCCACTGGACGTTCGATCCGAACGCCACGGTGTGGCGTTCGGCGGCGACCGCTGGGTGGGGTGGAAATCTTTCCTCGCGATAGTCACCCTCTTCGCCATATTCCTCGCTGCCATCCTCCTCTACGGCCGCGTCATCTCGCCCTGGATTCTCCCGCTGCTCGTCGCCGGTGTCCTTCTCCTCGGTGCGATCAAGCGCGTGCCGGTCTACGAGGCCTTTGTGAAGGGCGCGAAGGACGGCCTCTGGATTTCCTTGCGCATCATTCCTTATCTGATCGCCGTGCTGGTGGCGGTCGGCCTGTTCCGCGCGTCGGGCGCGATGGAGATGGTGATCGCGCCGCTGGCCCGTGCGCTGGCGCCGCTCGGCCTGCCCGCCGAGGCCCTGACCATGGCGGTCCTGCGCACGCTCTCGGGCTCGGCCTCCTTCGGCTATCTCGCGACGCTCCTCAAGGATCCGGCGATCGGTCCCGACAGCTATCTCGGCATGCTGGTCAGCACCCTCTACGGATCGAGCGAGACCACCTTCTATGTGCTGGCCGTCTATTTCGGCGCGGCGGGTGTCCGCCGCATCCGCCACGCCCTGCTGGCCGGCCTCGCCGCCGACCTGGTGGCCCTGATCGCCGCCACGGTGGTGTGCGGGGTTATGTATGGGTGAGGCACCGTCCCACCGTTTCCCTCTGTGCGTCACTCCCGCGCAGGCGGGAGTCCAGGGCCATTTCCCCGGGAGACGGCCCTGGATTCCCGCTTTCGCGGGAATGACAGTATAACAGTAAGAAAATGTTATTTATATCCACGATTGACACCACCGGCCTGTCTATATATCCCTAACCCCTCATCCGGGAGAGGGGAGTCTCTTATGTCGCGCCTGCCGTCACCTTCGCTGTTTGCCGCCGCCGCCGCGCTGCTGGCCGTCGCTTTTGCCGCGCCCGCCATGGCGGCCGAGGAGAAGCTCGACGAGCTGCATCTCGACTATGCCTATTACAACCCCGTCGCCCTCCTGATGAAGGACAAGGGCATTCTCGAGAACGAGGTGAAGGCGCAGGGCATCAGCGTGAAGTGGGTGCTGAGCCTGGGCAGCAACAAGGCGCTCGAATTCCTGAACGCCGGCAGCATCGATTTCGGCTCGTCGGCCGGCGCGGCCGCACTGCTGGCCAAGATCAACGGCAATCCGATCAAGACGATCTATGCCTATTCCAAGCCCGAATGGACGGCGCTGGTGACCATGCCGAAGACCGGCATCACCAAGGTCGAGGACCTGAAGGGCAAGCGCATCGCGGTGACGCGCGGCACCGATCCGCACATCTTCCTCGAACGCGCGCTGGCCGATCACGGGCTCTCGGACAAGGACGTCTCGCTGGTTCTACTGCAACATCCCGACGGCAAGATCGCGCTGGTGAAGGGCGACGTGGATGCCTGGGCCGGTCTCGACCCGATGATGGCCGCTGCCGAGCTGGAAGACGGCGCGAAGCTGTTCTATCGCAATCCCGACGCCAACACCTGGGGCGTGCTGAACGTGCGCAAGGAATTCGCCGACAAGCATCCGTCGATTGTGACTGCCGTCCTCGCCGCCTATGAGAAGGCGCGCCTCTATGCGATCGCCCATCCCGACGAGTTGAAGAGCGTGCTCTCGGCCGCCGCCAAGGTGACTCCCGAGGTCGCGGGCCGGCAACTCGAGCGGACGATCCTGACCCACCCGCAGATGAACGACGACGAGAAGAAGAGCATCGAGGCGGCCGGTATCGCCCTGCAGAAATCGGGCATCATCGACGCCAAGGTCGACGTGCCCGGCACGGTTGCCGATCTGCTGGATTCCAGCTACACCCAGAACTTGAAGTGATTGCGATTCACCCTTCGAGACGGAACCGTCATGCTTTGCATGACCGGTTCCTCCTCAGGGTGAGGCCTGTTTTAGTTTCGACCTCATCCTGAGGAGACCGCGCAAGCGGTCGTCTCGAAGGATGGGCCGCAGCAAAGACAGCGCCGTCTACAACGGGCTGAACAAATACAATGTCTGAATCCCAGCTCAAACCGGCACCGACTGAGCTGGGACCGAAACGGTCCGGCGCCGTTCCCGGCTGGGTGCTCGGCCTGATCCTGCCGGTGATCGTGGTCGCCGGCTGGCAGGTTCTCGCCGACCAGCAGTGGATCAACACGCATCTGATGCCGCCGCCCACCAAGATCTGGGCGAACCTGGTGAAGCTCGCGCGTACGGGCGAGCTTTTTCTCCATATCGCCGTCACGCTCCGCCGCGTCGCGATCGGCTTCGCCTTCGGCGTCGCCGCCGCCACGGTGCTGGGTGCGCTGACCGGCTATTCCACCCTTGCCCGCCGCCTGCTCGATCCGAGCCTGCAGGCGCTCCGCGCGATTCCGTCAATCGCCTGGGTGCCGCTGTTCATCCTGTGGTTCGGCATCTTCGAGACCAGCAAGGTGATCCTGATCGCCGTCGGCGTCTTCTTCCCGATCTATCTCGCGCTCTCCGATGCGATCCCGGCCGTCGACCGCAAGCTGGTCGAGGTGGCGCGCGTCTATCGTCTCTCGCCTGCGCAGATGACCTGGCGGGTTTTGTTGCCCGCGACCCTGCCGGCCTACATGACCTCGCTGCGGACGGGCCTGGGCCTCGGCTGGATGTTCGTCGTCGCCGCCGAGCTGATGGGCGCCAGCGAAGGGCTGGGCTATCTGCTGGTCGACGGCCAGCAGACCGGCATCCCGACCCAGATCATCGCCGCCATCGTCACCTTCGCCGTTGTCGGCAAGATCACCGACTGGGGCCTGGCGCTGCTCTCGGCGCGCCTGCTGCGCTGGCAAGACTCCTTCAAGCCGGCGGCCTGATATGCTCGCGATCACCGGCCTCGCCAAGACCTATCCCAACGGCACGCTCGCGCTCGACGATCTCAACCTCGAGGTCGGACCCGGCGAAATACTTGGCATCGTCGGCGGTTCGGGCTGCGGCAAGAGCACGCTCTTGCGTCTCGCCGCCGGCCTCGACACGCCCAGCGCCGGCGCGCTGCGCCTCAACGGCGAGGCGATCACCGCGCCGCGTTCCGAGATCGGCGTCGTGTTCCAGGAACCGCGGCTGATGCCCTGGCTCAACATCGCCGACAATGTCGGTTTTGGCATCAAGCATCTGCCGGACGCCGAGCGTAAGCGCCGCATCGGCGAAGCGCTGGAGCGGGTCGGCCTGATCGACTCGGCACGGCGATGGCCGCGCGAACTGTCGGGCGGCATGGCCCAGCGCGTGGCGCTGGCGCGCGCCCTGGTGGCCAAGCCTTCGGTACTGCTGCTCGATGAACCGTTCAGCGCGTTGGATGCCCTGACCCGCGCCGACCTTCAGGACCATGTGCTCGAACTTTGGGCCTATGACCGGCCGACCATGATCCTCGTCACCCACGACATCGAAGAGGCGCTGGTGCTCTCCGACCGTGTCGTCGTCATGCGCGGCACGCCGGGCCGCGTGCAGGCCTCGGTGACGCCCAACCTGCCCCGCCCGCGCGACCGCACCGCCGGCGACTTCCAGGATTGGAAACTCCGGCTGATGGAGGAACTGCACTCCTCCGCGAAACTCACACGCCAAAGCGAAGAAGCCAGCCGCGCCGGCCGGAGTGCGTTTTTCTGAGCATCAAATTTCCCTCTCCGCCGCTAGCGGGGGAGAGGGCGGGGCCCAGCGCGTAGCGCTGGGAGGGTGAGGTGGTGCTACGGCACGACCTACCTCACCCGCTCACTCCGTTCGCACCCTCTCCGTCCTCTGAAGGACGGAGAAGGTTCATCACTCAACATCCTCCAGAAACGCCGCGATCATCTCGACGATCGCCTCTTCGTTCTCCCGATGGGGGAAGTGCTTGTAGCCCGGCAGGATCGCGGCGCTGGCTTCGCCCATGACGTGATTGACGATGTGCTCGGCATGAATGGGCGAGCCGTATTCGTCCTCCTCACCATGGATCGCGAGCACGGGACAGGTCACCAGCGGCAGCACGCCGTTCAGGGTCCAGTCGTGGAAGTCGGGTGAGAGCCAGGTCTCGGTCCAGGCCTCCAGCACCCAGCGCGCCTTGTCGCCATGATAGCGGGCGAGGCGTTCGATCTGACCCTCGCGCTGGAAATCCAATTTGGCGGCGCCGATGCCCTGGAGCGTAAGGTCCTCGATGAAGCATTGCGCCGATTCGGTGATCAGCGCGACGCAGTCCTCGGGATTGGCGGCCGCACTGTGGATCGCCATGCCGCCGCCGATGCTATGGCCCATCGCGACGAAATCGTCGATCTCGAGCGCATCGCGAATCAGCGGCAGTGCGGTTGCGGCCTCGGCGCCGACGAAGTCGAATTGCGGCGTCAGGCGATCGGCACGCGCATCCGATTTGCCGAAGCCGAGGCGGTCATAGGCAACCACCGTCCGCTCGGTCGCCGCGGCGAGGCGCTCGGGAAAGCTGCGCCACAACTCGACGCTGCCGATCGAATCGTGAAACAGGATGATCGGCGCGCGATCGGACTCCTGCGGCCAGGCGCGCGCGAAGAGCCGGCCCTGCGGCGTCGGAATCCAAAGATCGAGTGCGGCGATGTCGACGGTCATGGGCGCCTTATACCGAAACTGCGGCGACGGCGATACCGGGCTTTGTGTAAAAGTCATAGGCGCCACCGCAAATGGACGCGATTGCCATCGCACGCCGTTTAGGCGCTAATAGCAGGCATAAGTGCCACGGGCAAACCGGGGCCGGGAAACGTCAGGAAGGGAGCGATCATGGCCAAACCGCTGGATCGCGTGCGCGCCGGTTTCATCGGCGCGGGACGCATTTCCGATCTGCACGCGCTGGAATACGCCGCAAACCCCCATGCCGAGATCGTCGCGGTCTGCGATGTCGACCAGGAGCAAGCCGCGCGGCGGGCCGCCGCCTGGGGTTTTCCTAAAGCGCGTATCTATGGCGACCATCGCGCCCTGCTCGACGACAAGAGCGTCGATGTGGTCGATGTCCTGGTGCCGCACCATCTGCATCATCCGATCGCGATGGATGCGATCCGCGCCGGCAAGCACGTCTCGCTGCAAAAGCCGATGACCCATTCGATCGCCCAGGCCGACGAGCTGATCAACGCGGCCAAGCAGCAAGGCATCGTGTTCCGCGTCTTCGAGAACTTCGTCTTCTACCCGCCGGTGATGAAGGCGAAAGCGCTGATCGATGCGGGCGCGATCGGCGCGCCGGTGACGATCCGCATCAAGAGCAATTTCGGCCGCGGCAAAGGCGCCTGGGTGGTGCCGAAATCGGCGCAGGCCTGGCGGCTCGATGCGGCCAAGAACGGCGGCGGGCCCTGCGTGTTCGATGACGGCCATCACAAATTCGCACTCGGCTGGCATTTCATGGGCCCCGCCGAGCAGGTCCATGCCTGGATTGGCTCGACCACCGCGGCCGACGGCTATGTCTATGACGCACCCGCCATCGTCTCGTGGAAATTCGCCAACGGCACGATGGGCAATCTCGAAGTCGCCTACTCACCCGAGCTCGAAGTGATGACCAAACACTACCCGCAGGACGACCGCGTCGAGATCACCGGCACCAAAGGCGTGATCTGCATCAACCGCGGCCACGGCCGGATCGCCGACCAGCCCGCCGTGCTGCTCTATCGCGATGGCGGCGTCGAAGGCTTTTCCGACATGGACACCGGCTGGGAGGCGAGCTTCGTCGAATCGACGCGGCATTTCATCGCGGCCTTGCGCGCCGGAACGCCGCCGCGCCTCTCGGGCGAAGACGGCCGCGAAATCCTCCGCTTCACCATGGCCGCCCTGCTCTCCGCCGAGAAGGGCCGCGCGGTACGGGTGGACGAGGTGCGGTAGGCGTTAATTTAGTTCGTCATTGCGAGAAGCGAAGCGACGAAGCAATCCGGAATTTTGTTGATACACCGCCCCACCTCACCCTCCCGCCGCGCGGGTCCCTCCCTCTCCGCCCCTAAGGGGCGGAGAGGGCTGGGGTGAGGTGGGGCGCTGGACCCCAAAGCCCTCTGCACAAACGTCCAAGACCAGCCGAGCCTCCCGCGCTAGCCTAAGCCCCGTGACGCTCGACCACGCCCTCGCCTTCCTCGTCTTCGCGCTCGTCGCCGCCATCACGCCGGGGCCCTCCAACCTGATGGTGACGGGAACCGGCGCGGTGACCGGCATCCTGCGCGGCCTGCCTTGTCTGTTCGGCGTGGCGGCGGGCATGGGCGCGCTGCTCTTCTGCGTCGCGGGCGGGATCGGCCGGCTGGTGCTCGACCGGCCGGTGATCCTTCAGGTCTTCACCTATGCTGGTGCGGCCTTCCTGCTGTGGCTGGCCTGGAAAATCGCGAGCGCCCCGCCGGGCACCGGCGATGCCGCGAAGAAGCCGGTCGGCTTCGTGGGCGCGGCGCTGTTCCAATGGGTCAATCCGAAATCCTGGCTGGTCAGCGCCAGCGCGGCCGGCACCTATCTCAAAAGCGACGGCGATGACGTGATCTTGCCCGCCGCGATCCTCGCACTCCTGTTCGTCGCGGTGGCGCTGCCGGCCAATTTCGTCTGGCTCGCCTTCGGCGCCTGGATGCAGCGCCACCTGAAAGACCCCCGCACCGCCCGCCGCTTCAACATCGCGATGGGCGTCGCACTGGCCGCGTCGGTGGGATTTATCCTGTGGTGAAGAATTGAAACCCTCTCCGTCCTTAAGAGGAGGGAGAGGGTGCGAACGAAGTGAGCGGGTGAGGTAGGTCGCGTCGCGAAGACACCTCACCCTCCCAATCGCTACGCGATTGGGCCCCGCCCTCTCCCCGCAAGCGCGGAGAGGGATATTAGGCCGTTACCACCGTCCCGTTCTTCGTGCACTCCGGCATCGCCAACTCCACCACCATCGCGGCGCGGTCTTCGGGGTGCGGGTGCTGCATCCGGTCCTCGCCGGGGAAGGCTTTGGCGCGGAGTGCCGTGCGCATCGGGCCGGGGTCGACCAGGTTGACGCACAAGGGCGACACGGCAACCACTTCGGCGGCCCAAGTCTTCACTACCGTTTCGAGCGCCGCCTTGCTGGCGGCATAGGCGCCCCAATAGGGCGTGCTCTCGCGGCCTTGCGCGCAGGTGACGAACACGGCGCGGCCGGCATCGGACTTGCGCAGCAATTGGTCGAAGCTGCGGATCAGCCGCCAATTGGCGGTGAGGTTGACGGCCATCACCTCGGCCCAGACTTCCTTGGTGAAGTGGCCTGTGGGGCTCAGCGTGCCCAGCACACCCGCCGCGCCGACCAAAATGTCGAGCCTGCCGAAACGCTGATAGAGCGCGGCACCCATCGCATCGATATCGTCGGGCTTGGTGAGGTCGAGCTGCACCAGGGTCGCCGGCGCGCCGCCGGCCGCCTGGATCGCGTCGTCGAGTTCCGTGAGCCCGCCCTGGGTACGCGCCAGCGCGACGATATGCGCACCCTCGGCCGCCAGCCGCTTCGCCACCGCCGCACCCAACCCGCGCGAAGCGCCGGTCACCAGCGCCACGCGGCCCGTGAGACGTTTATCGGTCATACCCCCCACCCCAACCCTCCCCCTCAAGGGGGGAGGGAGCATGTTTTCGCCAAAAATCGCAATTCCTTCCCCCCTTGAGGGGGAAGGTGAGGATGGGGGGTAGCGGCATCGCCGTCTATCTGCCCTCGGTCATCACCGAGGAGCGCGCATAGGCTTCGCGGCTCAGGCCCGCATCGGTGAGCGCGATCGGATAGTCGCCGGTGAAACAGGCGTCGCAGAAATA
>CAZNZI010000635.1:0-3127 GCA_964577475.1 uncultured Rhodospirillaceae bacterium | reverse complement strand
CGGGCATCGCCCGCGCCACGGCGATCCGCCTGGCCGCCGATGGCTTTGCCGTCTGCGTAGCTGATCTCGATGGCAAGAAGGCGAAAACCGTCGCCGACGAGATCACGGCCAAGGGCGGCAAGGCAACGTCGAAGGCCGGCGACGTGTCGCGCGAAGAGGATGTGGCCGCGTTCGTTGCCCATACCGAGTCCGCTTTCGGTCCCATTGCCCTGCTGGTCAACAACGCCGGTATCGTCCATCAGTCGCTCTTCGTCGACCTCAAGCCCGCCGATTTCGACCGCATGATGGCGGTGCATGTGCGCGGCACGTTCCTTTGCACCCGCGCGGTCCTGCCCGGCATGCTGGCGCGCAAGTCGGGCGTGATCGTCAACATGGCCTCCCAGCTCGGCCAGATCGGCGGCATCGAACTGGTCCATTACAGCGCGGCCAAGGCGGCGATCATCGGCATGACCAAGGCGCTGGCCCGCGAGGTCAGTGCACAAGGCGTGCGCGTCAACGCGGTCGCGCCGGGCCCGATCAACACGCCGCTGGTGATGGAACTTTCCGAGGACTGGCGCAAGGCCAAGGCCGCGCAGCTTCCGATGGGCCGCTTCGGCGAACCGGACGAGATCGCGGGTGTGGTGTCCTTTCTGGCCTCGCCCGACGCGACCCTTTTCGTCGGCCAGACCCTCGGCGCCAATTCGGGAGACGTGATGCTATGAGCGACAAGCAGACCATGCTGATCACCGGCGCGGGCATCGGCATCGGCCGCGCGACCGCGATCGCCTTCGGCAAGGCCGGCTATCGCGTCATCGTCACCGATGTGCTCGACAAGGAAGGCGCCGCCACCGCAGATGCGATCAAGAAGGCGGGCGGCGAAGCCGAGTTCCACAAGCTCGACGTCAAGTCGACGGCCGATGCCGAGCGGCTGGTCGCCGACGTGGCGAAGCGCTTCGGCGGGATCGATGTCTTGGTCGCCAATGCGGGCATCGCCCACAGAGTGCCGCTCGATCAGTTGACCGACGAGAAATGGGACCACACCTTCGAGATCGACTTGAAGGGCATGGTCCGCGTCATCCGCCCCGCCGTGCCGGGGATGAAGGCCAAGGGCAAGGGCGCCATCGTCTGCATCTCGTCAATCATGGGCATCGCCTATGGCTGGGACGAGCACGTCCATTATTCTTCGGCAAAGGCGGGCGTGATCGGGCTGATCCGCGGCCTCGCCGTCGAACTTGCCAAGAGCGGCATTCGCGTCAACGGCATCGCGCCCGGCTACATCCGCACGGCGCAACTTTTGTCCGAGCAGCATTCGCTCGGAGCTGCGGCCGCGGAAGCGGCTGGTTCATTCATTCCCATGGGCCGAATTGGCGAGCCGGAAGAGATCGCCGATGTCGTGCTGTTTTTGGCCTCCTCGGGCGCCCGCTATATGACGGGTCAGGTCGTGGTGGTCGATGGAGGACTGCTCGTCGGACGGTACTGATCTTACGGGGGCAGAGGTTCGGTTCACTTTTCATTTTGTGAGGAGGAGGGTGGAGAGATGATCGATAAAATGGAAATCAGCCGCCGCAGTCTGATGCGGACGGCGACGGCGACTGCGGCGTTGGCTCTGGGCGGCGGTACGCCGTTTCTGAATTCGCGCCGCGCCTATGCCGCCGCGAAGGATCTGTCGAAGGAAACGCTCCGCACCATCGGCCTGTCGGTCACGGTGCAGGACCGCATCCTGGCGGACTTCAAGAAGGAATCGGGTGTCGGCAGCACCGTCGGTGTCGCCGCGACCTTCCCCGACGCGCAGACGAAGATTCTCTCGGGTTCGAAGGACTTCGACTGTTGGGAAACCATCGCCGAACGTCTGCCCTCCGTGGTGCAGACCAACAACGTCGAGCCGATCGTGGCTGCCGACGTGAAGAACTGGGCCAACATCCGCGATACTTTCACCAAGGCCAATCCGAAGTGGGA
The DNA here is from genome assembly GCA_964577475.1 of uncultured Rhodospirillaceae bacterium. Classification (GTDB taxonomy): domain Bacteria; phylum Pseudomonadota; class Alphaproteobacteria; order Rhodospirillales; family Magnetospirillaceae; genus JASHSH01. The sequence continues at coordinate 1,192 of CAZNZI010000635.1, read as the reverse complement.
TCGCAAGGCGCAGCTGGTCGGCCAGATCTGGGCCGACGAAGGCCAGACCAAGCTGTGGATGGTGCCCGCCGTCTATAACTACGACTCGATCGGCTACAATCCGTCGGTCGTGTCGGACGAAGAGGCCAACACCTGGACCTCGATCTTCGACAAGAAGTGGAAGGGCAAGTCGGGTCTCAACACCGATCCGCTGATCGCCTTCGGTCAGGCCATCATGGCCCTGAACACCTGGGGCGAAATGCATGTGAAGAACCCCGGCAACCCGAACAAGGCGGAAATCGATCAGGCCGCCAAGTTCCTGGTGTCGAAAAAGAAGGAAGGTCAGTTCCGCGCCCTGTGGGGCGATTTCGGCGAACTGGTCAACCTGATGGCCTCGGGCGAAATGGTGGTCTGCGATGCGTGGCAGCCCGCCGTGATGGCCGTGAAGGCGCAGGGCAAGCCGTGCAAATACGCGATCCCGAAGGAAGGCTATCGCGCCTGGACCATCGGACCGTCGCTGATCGCGGGCTCGCCCAACAAGGACGCCGTGGTTGCCTATGCCGACTACTGGCTCTCGGGCACGCCGGGCATCACCGTGTCGGAACAGGGCTACTACTCGCCCTCGACCAACATCCAGAAGGTGATGCCGGCGGACAAGTATGCGTTCTGGTACCAGGGCAAGCCCTGGAAGGGCGCTGCCGAACGCGGCATCAAGGAAGGCGATCTGCGTGACGGCGGCTCGCTCGAAACCCGCGCTGCGAACGTCGCCTACTGGCACCAGTGGCCGGATGAGTACGACTACCTCATCAAGAAGTGGGACGAGTTCCTGAGCGCCTGATCAAAGAGTGGGGAGCGGTTTCGGCCGCTCCCCGTTTCTTCTTCTATATGACGCCAGAATATGGTGGCTGAGCGGAGCGGTGCGGCGTGGTTTCTGACCTGCAGTTGATCAATATCGGCAAAGTCTACGACAACGGTACGCCTGCCGTGATCGACTTCTCGCTCGACGTCACCAAGGGCGAGTTCATCGCCTTTCTCGGCCCGTCCGGCTGCGGCAAGACGACGACCTTGCGCATGATCGCCGGGTTCGAGGCCATCACCAGCGGCGACCTGCTGATCCGCGGCAAGAAGGTCAATGACCTCCCGCCGGAACGCCGGCCGACCTCGATGATCTTCCAGAATTACGCGCTGTTCCCGCATATGACCGTGCGGCGCA
>CAZNZI010000634.1:0-4268 GCA_964577475.1 uncultured Rhodospirillaceae bacterium | reverse complement strand
CGGCGCGCTCGATCTCGCACTCGCGGGCCCGCGCCGCTATGAGAACGAAGTCGTCGACAAAGGCTGGATCGGCCGCGGCCGCGCCCGCGCGACGCCCGGCGACATCCATGCCAGCCTGTTCATGCTCGTGGTGGCGTGCCTGCTCAACGCAGGGATCGTCGTCGGGCTGGTGCTGCTGGAGGCGTGATGTGGGATTGGTTCACACAGGCTCAGCCGCTCACGCAGCGAGGATGGCTCTTGATTGCCATCTCCGTGCCAATTCTCATCTACAACTTTTTTTGGCAACGACGAAGAAGGCGCAGAGAAAGCAAACTCAGCGAGCGAGAACGTGCGGTGCGACACGTCGAAAGGGTGATGGCTGGCGAGCGCGTAAAAGAAGATTTGAAGGGGCGAGGCAGATAGTTTGGCTAGACACAAAGTCTAGCTAGCCTCTGAGTTTCGGCACTTCCAACAACAGCTCGCCCCGCTCGCCTTTCGCAGCAGCCAGCATCGCACCGAGGTTGAGATGGGTCTCCAGATGCACGGCTAGCGCATCGAGCGTCTCTTCCACCATCGACTCGTATTGAAGCGTCGAGTCACGTCTTGAGCGGAACTGAGAGAGGAACCAGCGGCGGAAGCCGTCGGCGGCGAAGAGGCCGTGGACGCTGCAGCCGAGCACAAGACCGTCTTTTGAGATCGCGCCGTCGTGGCGCAGTTCGGCATCGAGCACCGCCATCGGCCGCGCCGCATCGGGGCCCGATGTGACGCCCATATGCATCTCGTAGCCCTTGATCACCATGCCGAGCGCCGCACCCTCGACCGGGCGCAGAGTCTTGTCGGCAGCCATCGTGGTCGCGACGTCAAGCAGACCCAAGCCCGGCACGGTTTCAGGCGGGCCCTCGACACCGCCGGGATCGGCGACGCTCTGGCCCAGCATCTGATAGCCGGCGCAGATGCCGAGGATGCGGCCGCCGCGGCGGTGATGGGCGGCGAGGTCAATGTGCCAGCCGGTTGCGCGCAGGGCAGCGAGATCGGCGATGGTGGCCTTCGAGCCGGGGATGATGACGAGGTCGGCATCGCCCGGAATCACGTTGCCGGGCGCGAGGAAGTCGAGCTGCACATCGGGCTCAGCACGCAGCGGATCGAGATCGTCGGAGTTCGCGATGCGGGGGAGTTTGAGGACGACGATGCGGATGGGCTTCCCGTTTCCCAAGTCGTCACTCCCGCGAAGGCGGGAGTCCAGGGCCGTTTCCCAGGAAGATGGCCCCTGGATTCCCGCTTTCGCGGGAATGACGGAAGAAGAGAGAGATACTGAGTCTTCGTCGGGTAAACGGCCCGCGCCGTCGAACCACGGCACCACGCCGAAGCTGCGCCAGCCGGTGCGGCCGGCGATGACGTCCAGCGCCGGCTCGAACAATTTCACATCGCCGCGGAATTTGTTGATGATGATGCCGCAGACGCGCATCCGTTCGGTGAAGTCGAGCAACGCCTGGGTGCCAATCAGGGACGCGATCGCCCCGCCGCGGTCGATATCGGCCACGATCGCCACCGGCAGATTGGCCGCCTGGGCGAAACCCATATTGGCGATGTCGCCCGCGCGCAGATTGATCTCGGCGGGGCTGCCCGCGCCTTCCACCAGCACCAGATCGCGGCCCTGCGACACCTCGGCAAAACTCTCAAGAATGCGCGGCATCAGGCTCGGTTTCTTCGCATGGAAGGCCATCGCGCCCATCCGCGCCTCGCGCTTGCCCTGCACCACAAGCTGTGCGGTGCCCTCGCCCTCGGGCTTCAGCAGTACCGGGTTCATATGGCGGCTGACCGGAATCCCACACGCGCGCGCCTGCAACGCCTGGGCGCGGCCGATCTCGCCGCCATCGGCCGTGACGGCGGCGTTGTTCGACATGTTCTGAGGCTTGAACGGCGCCACCTTCAGCCCGCGCCGCGTGAAGGCGCGGCAGAGCCCGGCCACGATCAGCGACTTGCCGACATGCGACCCCGTGCCCTGGATCATCAGGGCGGGGGTGATGCCGCCAGCAGGACGACGGTCAGTGGGCAAGGAAGTCGCGCAGGCGGTCGGCTTCGGGATTGGTGGCCGCGTTGTTCAGCACCACGTCATGGGCCGCGACCGATTTGCCGTAATAGGCTGCGTTCCACGAATCGCGCGGCGAGATCACCGCGCCTTCGAGCGAGAGGCTGCCATAGAGGCCGATCGCGCCCAGCGCATAGGCGAGGATATCCGCCCTCATATTGCTGCCGCCGGATGTGCCGACGCCGCCGCCGACCACGGCGATGGCCACCTGCATCTCGCCGCCGATCTTGAACTTGTTCTGCAGCACGGCGTTGAGCCCGCCCTCGTCCATGATCAGGAAGACGATCGAGATGTCCTCGGCGCCGAGCTGCAGCCCGATGCTGCCGCCCGACAACGTGTAGAAGGCCGGATAGCTGAAATTGCCGTCCTTGCCGCGCACCAGAAGCACGCCGTTGCCGAATTGGCCGCCAATGATGATGCCGGCTTTGTAGAGATCGGGCACCACGAGGACGGCCTTGGCGCGCGCGAGATCGGCTTCGAATTCCTTCTTGAAGTTTTCCTTGGTGCGCAGCCGTTCGACCGTGCCCAGCGCCTTGTTGATGGTCTGCTGCTGATCGACCCCGGCTTGGGCGCGCGCCGCCTGCTGCGGCGTGACGAAGGCCAGGCCGATCAAAGCCAGAAGCGCGAGGATACGAATTTTCATCGGAGCGTTCCCTTTATGCTTTTCAGGCGGCCCATGGTTGGAGGCGCCGCGCTGCGGCTCCTCACCATGAGGACTTTAACTTGAAAACCTCATCCTGTGCGACGTGTACGTCGCAGAGCGAAGCTCCGTCCCGAAGGATGGGTTACACATTCCGGCCAACCGTCTAGAACTCCACGCCTGGTTGGGCCTTCACGCCATCGCGGAACGGATGCTTCAGGAGCGTCATCTCGGTGGCCAGATCGGCCGCGGCGATCAGCGCTTCCGAGGCACCGCGTCCCGTGATCACCGCATGCTGACCTTCGGGGCGCGCGGCCAGCGCGGCCAGCACCGCCGCCTCATCGACATAGCCATAGCGCAGCGCCACGTTCAACTCATCGAGGACGACCATGGCGATTTCGGGATCGGCCAGCATGCGCGCGGCCTCGGCCCAGGCCTTGCCGGCAGCGGCGATATCGCGCTCGCGGTCCTGGGTCTCCCAGGTGAAGCCCTCACCCATCGCCTTGAAGGTGACGAGATCATTGAAGCGCTCGAACACACGGCGTTCGGCGGTGTCCCAGGCACCCTTGATGAACTGGACCACGCCGACCTTTTTTCCGTGCCCGACATGGCGCAGCACCATGCCGAAGGCCGCCGTCGATTTGCCCTTGCCGGTGCCGGTGTGGATGATGAGAAGGCCCTTCTCGATCGTCTTCTTTTCCATCATGCGGTCGCGCGCGGCCTTTTTCTTGGCCATCTTCTCATGATGGACGGCGCTGTCTTCGTTCATGCCCTTCATCGATGCATGCTCCCGATACGTTCCTTGAGATCGTTGCGCCGCGGATGCCAAAGCCCGCGCGCGATGGCTTCGTCGAACCGCGCTTCCATCTCGGCGAGCGCCGCCGGATTGGCGCCCGCGATGAAGCGCCGCACCGTTTCATCGCCCAGATAGGCCTCGAACAGCGCGTCGAAATGGTGGTCCTTCACCGCATTCGTGGTGGCAGCGAAGGCGAACAGATAATCCACCGTCGCCGCCATCTCGAACGCCCCCTTATACCCGTGGCGCATCACGCCCGCGATCCATTTCGGATTGGCCGCCCTTCCGCGCACCACGCGCGCGATCTCTTCCGCGAGCGTGCGGATGCGCGGGCGTTCGGGCAGCGCATGGTCGGGATGATAGACCGTGGGCGCCGTGCCTGAGAGGCTTTTCACCGTGGCCGCCATGCCGCCTTCGAACTGGTAATAGTCGTCGGAATCGAGCAGATCGTGCTCGCGGTTGTCCTGGTTCTGGATCACCACCTGCACACCGGAAAGCCGCGATGCGAAGAGATCGCGCTCGGCCGCACCCTGCGCGCCATTGCCATAGGCATAGCCGCCCCAGGCGAGATAGGCGCGCGCGAGATCGTCGGCGGTGTCCCAGCCCTTCTCGTCGATCAGCGCCTGGAGGCCCGCACCATAGGCGCCCGGCTTCGAGCCGAAAACGCGGAACCCGGCGCGGCGCTCGGCCTCGCGCGGATCGGCACCGGAAGTAATCAGCGCGGCTTTGTCGGCGCCCACGCGGGCCGCGAGGGGATTCTGGTC
>CAZNZI010000633.1:0-4063 GCA_964577475.1 uncultured Rhodospirillaceae bacterium | reverse complement strand
AATTCTAATAAAATCAGATAGTTAAGAATTTAAATTGACGTATATCGTAATTTCTCATAATCTTCTGCCCACGCCGTTCCGAACCTCCTGTTCCGCGAAAAACACCCCGAAGATCACCCCGCCCAACACCCCGGGTAGCGGGGCCAAAACACCCTCGCCACACCCCGGGTAGCAGGGAGGGCCCGCCGCCGGCGAGTCACATGGGCAACGGACACCGCACCACCAGCATCAAGCTCGACCCCGCAACCAGCGCGATGCTCGACCAGATCGCCGCGAAGCGGCACCGCTCGGTCCATTCCCTGATGAAGGAAGCGGTCCGGCGCTTCGCCGAGCGCGAGGCGGCGCTGGGCATGGCCGAGTACCTGCAACCGGGCAAGCCGGTCAGGCCGGACTTGCGGCACTATCTCTACGCCACCGAGCCCGGGCCGCGTGCCGGCCTGCCCGACCGCATCGCCCAGCAATTGGCCGAGGGCAATAACCGCCTTCGCGTGCTGCGCGGCTGGCGCGGCATGACCCGGGAGAAACTTCTGGCGGCGCTGTCGGCGATGAATGTGCCGATCGATGCGAGGACCCTCGACGCCTTCGAAGACGACACGCTGCGCCCCTCAGGCTCGATGATCGGCGCGCTGGCGAAGGCGCTGGGCGTCAGCGTGGATGTGCTGATGGGGTAGGGGCGGAGAGTGCTATAGTTCCGCCATGGTCGAGCCGACAAACTCTGCGCCATATGATGATCGCGATGCTTTTGTCGAAGCGGTGAAACGCGGCATCGCCGCCGCCGATGCTGGTCGCGTTGTCGCCTATGAGCCAGTCCGGGGCTGGCTTCTATCCTGGGGCACAGAAAGCGAGGCGCTACCGCCGGCAATGCCTCCACCAAGGGGCTAGACGGCCAATTCCGCTCAGGCGGCATCGCGTATATGATGCGTGCCGGTGTAGGACGGACCGATGAACAAAGCCGATGCCATCGCCGGGTTGCGCAATCAAGCCGAGGCCGTGAAGGCCCTCGGAGCGACGGCGCTGTACTTGTTCGGCTCGACGGTGCGCGACGGCGCGACGCCGGCCAGCGACCTCGACCTGTTCGTCGACTATGACGGCACTAGCCGCTTCTCGCTGGTCGAGTTGGTCGGCATCAAGCAATTGCTGGAAGCGCGGCTGGGCGTGCCGGTGGACGTGACCACGCGCGACAGCCTCGACCCGTTGTTGAAGGACCGCATCGAAGCCGCGGCGGTGCGGGTGTTTTGACCGAACGGCTCGTTCGCCCGGCGCTCCGTGCAATCCTCGACGCCGCCGATGGAATCGCCGCCGCGACGCGCGGCAAGACGCTGGCCGACTATCACGCCGATTGGCTGCTGCGTCATGGCATCCAGCGCGGTATCGAAATCATCTCCGAAGCCGCGCGCCGCATCCCGTCCGAACTTCAGGCGACGCAGCCGCAGGTGCCCTGGGCGCAGATCATGGGCATCGGCAATGTGCTGCGGCACGAATACCACCGCGTTTCCGATGCGATCATTTGGAATGTGGTGACCGAGCATCTGCCGGCGGTGAAGGCGGCCGTGAAGGCGATTGATGTGGGGCTTGAGGAAGCGTGAACTTGGATAAGCGAAGAAAGAGTAGCGGCAATGTCTTCGCGGATATCGGCTTCGATGAGATCGAGGCGGCCGAGCTTGCGGCCAAGTCGGATCTGATCGCCTCGCTATTACGCGCGATCAAGGCGCGGAAACTCAATCAGTCCGACGCCGCGCGCCTGTGCGGGACCGATCAGCCGACGCTATCCAAAGTGCTGAGCGGCAAGATGGAGAGCGTGACGATCGATCGGCTGGCGAAGTGGATTGTGGCGCTAGGTGGCCGTGTGGAGATTAAGGTGGAAGCGCCGAAGGCAAGGCGCGGTGCGTACAAGGGGGCGATGCGGGTGTCCGCGGGGGCGTGAAATCTACTCCGACCCCGAATTTCTGATCTGATCGCCTCACTGCTGCGCGCCATCAAGGCGTAAGCTGAAGAAACTTTACTGAAATGGGTGCAGAGAGGCAGCCAGATGAGTGAGAAAAAAGAAAAAGAAACGATGCTAGTCGCTTGTGAGCACTGCGAAGCGAGGGTCTCCGCAACCGTCCAGGGCTCCTTCTCGTCCTATATCGAGGGTCCCGACTATTCGTTCAAATATTCGTTGCTCCAGTGCCCTATTTGCAAATCCCCCATGTTGGTTCAGCAGAATGATGAAGAGGCTAGGTGGGGTAACCCAGAAGACTACAACGACAATCCGTGGAGTGTGCCCGAACGTATCTACCCTGAACCAGAAAGAGGCCAGTTGGGGTTGTCCGTTCCGGACCCAATTCGGAAGGCCTTTGCTGAAGCCTATGCTTGTTATGCCAACGGCAAGGCGTATACCGCTTGCGCAATTATGTGCCGAAAGGTGTTGGAAGGTATCTGTGGAACGCACGGAGCAGAAGGCAATAACTTGGCGGCTCGTTTGAAGAACCTCTCTGATAAAGGAATCTTGGACAAGCGGCTGTACGAGTGGATTACGACGTTGAGAACGGTCGGAAATGAAGCGGCCCATGATGTCGAAGTGACTGTTTCGCGAGATGACGCGAAGGACTTGTTGGATCTGGCTGAGGCCGTGTCGGAGTATTTGTATACGTTTAAGGAAAAATTCGAGGCCTTCAAAAAGAGGAGGGAGGGGAATGGTAAACGGAGGCGTCGCCCTTGGGAGGTGGCGGAAGATTGAAGCGGCGGGTGCTGAAGGCGAAGAACCCATGACATCTCCAATTGCGTCGCCCGAATTTGCCGCCCGATAGGTCAACTCTTGTTGACCAGTCATAATCCCCCGCTTGCTCTCTCCTCCCATCCCCCCGATGATGCCCATGGGAAACGGCCAATCCTTCGAGACGGCTGCTGCGCAGCCTCCTCAGGATGAGGTGGTAGGGTAAAGGCCAACAAGCCAGGGGATCGTCACGATGACCGACGCTCAGGGGAACACGCCGGATCAGTCTCGCGACTCCGGCGCCGACTCACCCGCCCCCCTCCTCATCTCCCGCCGCTTTCTCCCGCTGTTCGTCACCCAGTTCCTCGGCGCCACCAATGACACGCTGTTCAAGAACGCGATCGGCATTCTGATCATCTATCGCCTGCTGGCCGACAATCCGGGCGAGGCGCAGATGCTGGTGTCGGCCGCGGCGGGCATCTTTATTCTTCCTTATCTGCTGCTGTCCTCGGCGGCGGGCGAACTGGCCGACCGGATGGAGAAGTCGCGGCTGATCCGCATCGTCAAGACGGCCGAGATCGGCATCATGGTGCTGGGCTCGATCGGGCTCTTCATCGGCAATCCCTATCTGCTGCTGGTGGTGCTGTTGCTGCTCGGCGTGCACTCCACCTTTTTCGGCCCGCTCAAATATTCGATCCTGCCGCAGCATCTGCGCGCGGACGAGATGATCGCCGGCAATGCGCTGATCGAGGGCGGCACCTTCATCGCCATTCTGCTGGGCACCATCGTCGGCGCGCTGATCGTGCTCGTCGAGGGCGGGCTCGGCATCACCTCGGCGGTGATCCTGATCATCGCGGCCTGCGGGCTGGCCGCCAGTACGCGCATCCCGCGGGCGCCGGCCAATGCGCCCGATCTGCGCGTCGATCTCAATCTCTGGCGCGGTTCGATCGCGGTGATGCGCACCATCCGCGCCCAGCGCGAGGTGAACTGGGCGATCGTCGGCATCTCGTGGTTCTGGGGCATCGGCGCCGTCTATCTCGGCCAGTTGCCCGCCTTCGCCAAGACGGTGCTCAACGCCGACGAGCAGGTGGTCACCTTGATGCTGACCAGCTTTTCCATCGGCATCGGCATCGGCTCGGCGGTGTGCCAGCGCATCCTGCGGGACAAGATCTCGCCGCGCTTCGCGCCGGTGGCGCTGCTCGGCATGGCGCTCGCCACCTTCGATCTCTATTTCTCGGCGCTGGCGGCGGCACTGCCCACAGGCGGCGCGCTGATCGGCATCGATGCCTTCATGTCCACCCTGCCGGGGCTGCATGTGCTGCTCGACCTGATCCTGATCGCGGCCTTCGGCGGCATCTTCACCGTGCC
>CAZNZI010000632.1:0-1560 GCA_964577475.1 uncultured Rhodospirillaceae bacterium | reverse complement strand
ACTGACGATGACGAGGTCCATGGCGTTCGCTCCAGATAGTTGGTTCCGCGCAATTTGGCCCAATTGAGGATTTCGAGCCGGCCGTCGAAGTGCTCGACCAGCGCGGTGCAGCTTTCGACCCAGTCGCCGTCATTGGCGTAGAGGATGTCGCCGATCTTGCGCAGCTCGGCGTGATGGATATGGCCGCAAACCACGCCGTCGACACCGCGCCGCCGTGCCATTTCCGCCATCGCCTCTTCGAAGCTGGCGATATAGGCGACCGCATTCTTCACGCGATGTTTGAGGTAGGCCGATAGCGACCAGTAGCGCAGGCCCATGTGCCGACGCACCCAGTTGAGCCAGAGGTTGAGCTCCATCGCAATGTTGTAGGCACTGTCGCCCAGATGGGCGAGCCACTTGGCGTAGGCGACGACCGTGTCGAACTGGTCGCCGTGAATCACCAGCAGCTTGCGGCCATCGGCCGTCACATGGACCACGTCGTTCGAGACGCGCACTTCGCCGAAATTGAATTCGAGATAGTGGCGCACGAACTCATCGTGATTGCCCGGGATGAAGGTGACACTGGTGCCCTTGCGCGCCTTGCGCAGCAGTTTCTGCACCACGTCGTTGTGTTCCTGCGGCCAGTACCAGGAGCGCTTCAGCCGCCAGCCGTCGACGATGTCGCCGACCAGATAGAGATGTTCGGATTCGGTGCCGCGGAGAAAATCGAGGAGAAAGTCGGCTTTGCAGCCACGGGTGCCGAGATGAATATCGGAGATCCAGATCGTGCGGTAGGTCTTCGCCTCAATGTCCTGCTGCATCACCGCGCTGTCCGTTCGCACATCGCAAGAAGCGTGAATCGACGGGGCTTTCTATAGTGTTGTGGATGAGTCGGGTCAATAAATCTGGGACCTCGTTTTTGAGATTTCACCGATCCTCCACAGAACTGACTCGAAACCTTCATTTTGGTTTCGGCGCGCGGACCGGTAGACGGAGCGGGCATGGACATGGCCGCGCCCGCAGTCGAGTTTGCGCCGCTCCCTTCGGATGATGTGGACGCGCAAGCGGCCGTCGAACCCGGCCAGATCACCGTCATCTTCAATCCGACCGCCGGCCGCCGCCGTCACCGTCGCCTGCAGGAGACATTGCGTGCGATGGCCGAGCTCGGCCTCACCGCCACCGTTGTCGAGACGACCGGCCCAGGCGACGCGGAACGGATCGCACGCCACGCGGCCCGAACCGATCGCGGCATCGTTGTCGTCGCCGGTGGCGACGGCACGATCAACGAAGCGGTGAACGGGCTGCTGTCGGCACCCGGCCCATTGCCACCGCTGGCCATCATCCCGCTCGGCACGGCGAATGTTTTGGCACAGGAAATCGGGCTCTCCGGCGACCCGCGCGCCGCCGCACGAGCTATTGCCGACAACCGGCGGCTTTCCGTTCATCCCGGCCGGGTCAATGGACGGCATTTCGTGATGATGGTGGGTGTCGGCTTCGACGGCGCCGTTGTCGCGGGCGTGAACACCAAATGGAAGCGGCGCCTGGGACGCGGCATCTACGCGGCGCGCACCCTGGTCGAAG
>CAZNZI010000631.1:0-5095 GCA_964577475.1 uncultured Rhodospirillaceae bacterium | reverse complement strand
GGTTTCAAGGGCGACCTCGCGGCTTATTTCGAGGCCAATGCACCCCAGTTCGACGCGCGCGCCGTGATCGGCGCGATCCAGAGCCGCGACACGCAGATGCTGTTCAAACTGTCGGCGGAAACCCAGTTTGCGCCGGGACAGGTGGACGAGGCGCGCACCAAGGGCCGCCTTGCGATCCAGGACCAGTATCATGGCCTGTTCCGCAAGCACGCCCTGACCGCGATCGCCTATCCGACCGAGCCCTTGACCGCGCCGGTGATTCCCGACGCGGGCGACTCCTTCGAGGACGAGGTGGTGGTCGGCGGGCACCCTGAGAACAAGGTGATGATCCTGATCCGCAACACCTGCGTCGCCTGTGCCTTGGGTACGCCGGGCATCAGCCTGCCCGCCGGGCTGGCGTCGAACGGGCTGCCGGTCGGGCTCGAACTCGACGGCACCGCGGGCTCCGACGCGGCGCTGCTCGGCCTCGGCATCGCCGCCGAAGCGGTGATCGGCCGCCTGCCGCCACCGGCGCTCGCCAAAGCGGACTGAGCGGCGATGACGATCGTCTTCAAGGACGATCTGTTCGACTCCCAATGGCTGCGCGCCGTCGGCCATAGCATCTATGGCGGGGCTGAGATCGGCGAATGCCTGGCGGCGGCGCGGCAGATCACCGAACCCGATCCCGAGACCTGGTATCGCGCCTGGACTTCGCTGGCGGAACGGCTTTACGCCGAGGCCGAACAGAGCCGCGCAACGGGCCATCTGGTCAGCGCCCGCGAAACCTATCTCCGCGCCTCCAACTATTTCCGCGCGTCCTACACCTTCCTGCAGCAGGCGCCGGTGGCCCATCGCCTGACCGAAGCCTATGGCCGCCAGCGCACCGCCTTCCTGGCGGCGATGGATCTGACCACGCCGCGCGTCGAGCGCCTGTCGATTGCCTTTGAGAATACGACGCTGCCCGGCTATTTCTTTCGCGCCGCCGATGATGGACAGCGCCGCCCGACGGTGATCGTCAATGGCGGCTATGACAGTTGCGCCGAGGAATGCTGGTTCTTCAGCGCCGCCGCTGCCGTGGCGCGCGGCTATAACGCGGTCACCTTCGACGGGCCGGGGCAAGGCGGGGCGGTGATCGAACAGGGGCTCGTTTTCCGTCCCGATTGGGAGCATGTGATCCAAAAGGTGGTGGATTGCGTAGTGGCCCATAGGGAGGTCGATCCGGCCAAGATCGCGCTGCTCGGCATCAGCTTCGGTGGCTATCTCGCGCCACGCGGGGCGAGCGGCGACAAGCGCATCGCCGCGCTGATCGCCGATCCGGGCGAGCTCTCATTGTTCGAGGAAATGAAAAGCCGCATGCCCGGTTTCGCTATCCGTGCCCTGGTCGAGAACAAGCGCTTCACGCTGCGCCTGCTCGACCTGATCCTGAAGAAGCGCCTGCGTCACCCGACCGGCGGTTGGGGCCTGCGGCGCGGGATGTGGGTGCACGGCGTGAAGGAACCACTCGATTATCTGCGTCTCACCGCGCAGTACACGGTGGAAGGCCGCACGGCGCAGATCGCCTGTCCCGCGCTGATCTGTGCGGCGGAGAACGACGAGATCGGCGTGACGGCCCAACGCCTCTATGAGGCATTGCCGGGCAGAAAGACGTTCCTGACCTTCAAGGCGAGCGAAGGCGCGGGCGAGCATTGCGAAGCGGGCGCGCGGAGCCTGTTCAACCAGCGCGCCTTCGATTGGCTCGACGGGGTGTTGGCGGGATAAGACTTGGACCGTCATTGCGAGAAGCGCGGCGACGAACCAATCCAGAGGTGTGCCTGAAGCGTGGATTGCTTCGCTAGCGCTCGCAATGACGAACTGGTTGTGGAGGCACCGATGGATGGCAGTGCGTCCTATTACGAGCAGCTTGCGCCGATGCGCACCGCCGCCGCGGTGCTCGATCATGCCAGCTACATGCCCGCGCCGGCCGACTGGCATCTGGCCGTTTCCGACATCAAGGGCTCGACCCAGGCCGTAGCCGCCGGGCGCCACTCCGAGGTCAACTTCGCGGCGGCGACGATGATCGCGTCCCTGGTCAATCTTTGCGGCACGATCCCCTATCAGTTCGGCGGCGACGGCGCGGTGGCGCTGATCCCGCCCCAGCATGCCGAGATCGCGCGCAAGGTGCTGGCCCGCACGCGCCGCTTCGCCAAGGCCGAGTTCGGTCTCGAGCAGCGCGTCGGCATCGCGCCGGTCCAGGCGCTGTTCGATCGCGGCGTCGGCCTCCATGTGGCGAAATACGCACCGGCCGACGGCAGCACCTATGCCGTGTTCCATGGCGGGGCGGTCGGGCTGATGGAAAGTTCTGTGAAGGGGCGTGGCGACGACAGCCTCGGCGTGATCGCCGCGATCGATCCGGCGCTCGACGACGGCGAGCCCCCGGATCTGACCGGGCTTTCCTGCCGTTGGACGCCGATCAAATCGGCGGCGGGCAAGATGGTCTCGCTGGTGATCAAGACCTCGGATCACGCCAAGACCCATGCCGAACTCGCGCGTGTCGCCGGTGTGGCCGGCCCTCATGCCGTCAGTGTCGGCGCGCTCCAGGCACGCTGGCCGCCGAAAGGACTGATGCGCGAGGCCCGCGCCCGCAAGGGCAAGAAGAGTCTCGCCGGCACGGTGGTCAAGGTGGCGCTGGAAACCCTGCTGGCCTATGTGGTGATCAAATACCGGATCAAGGTCGGCACATTCGAGCCGCTGGCCTATATGAACGAGGTCGCCGACGTGGCGGTCGATTTTGCACGCTCAGACGACAATCTCTACATGGTGTTCGATTGTCCCGAGGACCGCATCGCGGCGGTGCGCGCCTATCTCAGCGACCGCGCGGCCAAGGGCGAGTTGAAATTCGGCATGAGCCTGTCGGACCACGCGGTGATGACTTGCCTCGTGGTCTCGATGATGGACGGCCGCCATGTCCATTTCGTCGACGGGGGCGACGGCGGCTACACGCGCGCCGCGACGGAATTCAAGGCGCAGTTGGCCTAAGAAGCCACCCCACCCACCGGTTGCCGCCTCACGCCCCACCGGGGCGTGAGGGCCAAACGTCCAGTGGACGTTTGGAAGGCACCGGTCCTCCCCATCGAGGGGAGGGACTCTACTAAAACCCTCCCCTTGTGGGGAGGGTAGGGTGGGGGTTCTTAAGAGCGGGAACCTGCCCGCCATTCGCGTGGCGCCATCCCGAAGCGATCGCGGAAGCTGCGGCTGAAATGGGCGGCGTCGTTGAAGCCCCAGGAGAAGGCGATGGCGCTGACGCTGCGGCCGTGCAGCGCGGCGTCGGCCAGATCGCGGCGGCAGGCGTCCAGGCGCGATTGCCAGATCAATTGTGCGATCGAGACCGGCTCCTCGCGGAAGATGCGGTGGAGATGGTCGGGCGTCATGCGCAACGCTGCCGCGACCGAAAGCGCCGAGAGGTCGGGATCGCGCAGATGATCGAGCACATAGGTCTTGGCCCGCGCCAAGTGATAGGCCTTGAGCGGCGAAGGCCTGCGCAGATCGGCAGTCGGCAAGCTGCGCAATCCGGCGACCACGATATTGGTGATCGCATCGCCCATGCCGGGGGCCGCGGCGGGATGCAGCGTTTCGGCACTGCCATGGAGCGTGCTGACCGTCGATTGCAGCAGCCGCCCGGCCGGAGTCGCCGCGCGGATGGCGGTGGCCGTCAGCGTCTGGAGGTTGCCGACATGGCTTTCCAGATGCAGGCGCGGCACGCGCACCACGAACAGATCGTGATGCGGCGTGTCGAAATGGAGGTCGTAGGGTTGCGTACAGTCGTTGACGACGAAGTCGCCGGGCCAGAGTTCGGCGCTGCGCCCGTTCTGCACCGCATAGCCATGGCCTTCGCGCAGCAGCAGCGCGAGACAATAATCCTCACCGCTGCGGCGCACTTGGCTGGTGGTGCGGCTGACCCGGGGGCCGTTCGACTTCACTTGGGTGACGTCGATACTGCCGATCCGGCTGCTCTCGACATGGCCGAAGATCGCCCGATCGCGCGGCGCGTCGCAGTCGAGCTGCACATAGACGGAACAGACCGCTTCCAGCCAGTAGGACAGGCGTTCCCCGGGCGGCAAGGTGCTGGTGCTCAGCACATGCTTCGCGGTCGGCGCGGCGGTGGACACGGACAGGCTCATCGCGATCTTTCGACGATGTATGTGGCACAGCATATCACCCCTCTCCCGCCTGCGGGAGAGGGAGGGGCCCACGGAGTGGGAGGGTGGGGATCGGGGTCGGGGTCGGGGTCGGGGAAACGTCCCCTCACCCACAAACCTATACGTTTGTCCTCTCCCGCAGGCGGGAGAGGGAGTTACCAGCCCCAATGTCGGTTTTAGTCAAATCCCCGGTCGGTTCTGGCACAGAAGCAAGAACGACCCGTCGCTAGCCTGGAGCACCTTTCTCCTGCCACGGGAACCGCCATGGGCCTCAACCATCCGAAGTACAAAGTCGCCGTCGTTCAGGCCGCGCCGGCCTGGCTCGATCTCGATGCCAGTGTCGAGAAGTGTATCGGCCTCATTAAGGATGCCGCATCGAATGGCGCCAAGCTGATCGCGTTCCCCGAATCCTTCATCCCTGGTTATCCCTGGCACATCTGGATGGGCGCACCGGCCTGGGGCATCGGGCGGGGTTTCGTCCAGCGCTTCTTCGACAATTCGCTCGACTACAACAGCCCCCAGGCCGAGAAGCTCCGTCAGGCGGTGAAGAAGGCAAAGCTGACGGCGGCGTTCGGCATCTCGGAGCGCGACGGCGGCAGCCTCTATCTCGGCCAATGGCTGGTCGGGCCCGATGGCGAGACGATCGCCAAGCGCCGCAAGCTGCGCCCCACCCATGCCGAGCGCACTGTGTTCGGCGAGGGTGACGGCAGCCATATCGCCGTGCATGACAGGCCCGATCTCGGCCGCATCGGCGCGCTGTGCTGCTGGGAGCATCTCCAGCCGCTGACCAAAAACGCGATGAACGCCCAGAACGAGCAGGTGCATGTGGCCGCCTGGCCGAGCTTTTCGATGTATGAACCGTTCGCCCATGCCCTGGGCGCCGAGGTCAACAACGCCGCCAGCCAGATCTATGCGGTCGAGGGCTCCTGCTTCGTGCTCGC
>CAZNZI010000630.1:0-3108 GCA_964577475.1 uncultured Rhodospirillaceae bacterium | reverse complement strand
GTCGAGGATCAGGAGTTCCGGTTCGGCCATCATGGCGCGCCCGATGGCGAGCATCTGTTGCTCGCCGCCCGAGAGGGTGCCTGCCCGTTGCGTGGAGCGTTCCCGCAGGCGCGGGAAGGTGGCGTATATCTTTTCAAGGTTCCGGCCGCGGCGCGGCCGCGCACGGCGGTAGCTGCCGAGTTCGAGGTTCTCGCGCACGCTCATATTGGGGAAGATGCGCCGTCCCTCGGGGACCTGGATCAGCCCGCGCGCCACGATAGCCTTCGGATGGGCTCCGTCGATACTGTCGCCGAGGAACCGAATCGTGCCGGCGGATGTCGACAACAGCCCGCAGACCGTATTGATCAGCGTGGACTTGCCCGCGCCGTTGACGCCCAGCAGCGCGACGATCTCGCCGGCGCCGACCGACAAGTCGATGCCGCGCAAGACTTCCATCGGGCCGTACCCGGCACGGATGCCACCGACCTCAAGCATGGGTGGAATTCCTGTCCAACCGTTCCGCCGCGCCGGCACCGAGATAAGCGTCGATGACTTTCGGATCCGCACCCACCGTCCGCGGCGGGCCGCTGGCGATCATCGCGCCGTCACACAACACGAAACACTGCTCGGCCAGGCTGTTGACGGCCTGCATGATGTGCTCGACCAGAAGGATCGTCACGCCTCCGTCCCGGATTCTCCGGATGATGGCGACGATCTCTTCGATCTCGCCGGGTATCAGCCCAGCCATGACTTCGTCGAGAAGAAGCACGCGCGGCGCCGTGGCCAGGGCCCGAGCGAGTTCGAGCCGCTTTCTGCCCGCAACCGTGAGCGTGCCGGCCAATTGGTCCAGGCGGCGGTCCAGACCGACCTTGGCCGCCACCTCTCCTGCTTTCGCCAGGGCGGCGCGCCGATCCTTGATGTGGAGATGAGCGCCGATGGCGATGTTTTCGCGCACGCTCAATTGCGCGAATGGCTGAACGATCTGGAAGGTGCGGACCAGGCCCGCCGCGGCAATCCGGTGGGCGGGGATACCGGTGATCGCACGGCCTGCAAACGAGATACGTCCGGCCTGAGGCGTCAGGAAGCCCGATATGGCATTGAACAGGGTCGTCTTGCCGGCACCGTTCGGACCGATCAACGCGGCGATGCTTCCTTCCGGGATGCCCAGGCTGACATCGTCGAGCGCTCTCAATCCGCCGAAACGGTGGGTCACGTGCTCGACCTTGAGGATCATGGCCGCCTCGCGATCAACCGCCGGGCGGAGAGACGCGCCTGACCGAAAATCCCGTTGGGCAGTACCAGGACCATCGCAACGAGAACGGCTCCGAACACGACAAGCGTCAGGCCGGGTGCGTCACCCACGACCGATCGCGCGACTTGGCCGATCACGTGGAGCAGAACGGCGCCAACGATGGGTCCGAAAAGCGTACCCAGGCCACCGATGATCGGTGCCAGCAATGCCGTGATCGAGACATCGGGGCCGTAGGCGATGTGGGGGTCGATATAGAGGAAATATTGGACGTAGAACGCGCCCCCGAGCCCCATAAGGCCGCCGGATAAAACGATCGCCGACAACTTCGCCGCGAAGGCGTCGATGCCAAGGGCGCGCGCGGCCTCTTCGTTTTCGCGCACCGCAATCAGCCGTGCGCCGAAACGCGAGTGCTCCATCCACCACCCCACCGCCAGGCCCAGCGCATTGAGGGCAAGAATGAGGAAATAGAATCCTGCCTTGGTCGTGAATTGACCATGGACGGCTCCCGGGTGAAGGGGCACGAGCAACCCGCTGCCGCCGCCGGTGAAATCCACGGAATTCGCGACGATGCGAAAGACCTCGGCGAATGCCAGGGTGACGAGCGCGAAATAGGAGCCGCGGAGATTGTAGCGGAAGCTCAGCGTGCCGACGCCGGCTCCGACGGCGCCGCCGAGAAGCCCTGCAATCGGGAAGGCAATCCAGGGCGCGACACCCAGTTGCGTCTGCAAGACCGCCTGTGCATAGGCGCCCGTGCCGAAAAACGCGGCGTGGCCGAACGAGAATTGGCCGCCATAACCGGCAAGCAGGTTCCACGCCTGACCAAGCAGCGCGGTGTAGAGAATCATGATGGCGAAATTCATCCAGTAGTCGGACCGCACCAGCCATCCCAGGAGCACCAGCAGGACGACGACAGGGACGGTCGCGGCGGCCTTGATCATGCGCGCTGACCGAAAAGGCCGGTCGGCTTGAACATCAGCACGGCGATGAAGATGACGAAGGTTCCGATCTGTCCCAGGCTTTCGCCGAGATAGAGGCTGCATAGCGATTCGGTAACGCCGATGGCCAGGCCCCCGATCAGTGCCCCGACGAAGCTGCCCATGCCGCCCAGAACGACCACGGTGAACGCCGTCAGGACGAAGGCGTGGCCCACGCCGGGCTCCACGTAAATGCTGGGCAGCAGGAGGCAGGCGGCGGCACCGAGGCAGGCGCATCCGATGCCGAAACTCATCGCGTAGACATGCTCGACGTCGACACCCATCAGTTGGGCACCCTGAGGTTCCTTCGACACCGCGCGGATCGCGCGGCCCAGATCGGTACGTGCCATCAATATCCAGAGCAATGCGGCCCCGACGATCGCGCCCGCAAATGCCACCAGCTTGGGCACCGAGACGATGGCGATGGCCAGATCGACGGTCGCGGATCCATACGGCGTCTCGATGGTGCGCGTGTCCGCGTGCCAGAAATACAAGGCGAGATTTTCGGCGATGATCGCGATGCCGAGGGTGACGAGCATAACATTCTCGTCTTTTCCCTTGCCGCGGCCCTTGCCCCGAATCGTCCAGCCGATCACTCCACGCTGGAGCAGGTAACCGAGGGCGAACATCGCCGGAATCATGACGGGCAGCGCGAGATAGGGATCGATTCGCAGCAGGGTGTAGAGGAAATAGACACCATAGAGCCCCGCCATCAACAAGGCGCCATGGGCAAAATTGATGATGTGCAGGACGCCGTAGATCAGCGTCAACCCGAGGGCGACCAGCGCATAGACGGCGCCGATCATCAGGCCGTTCAGAACCGCGGGGGCAAGGATGCCGAATTGAAACATCGCATCAGCCGAGGAGGCGCCGGGCCTGTTGCATGCAGCGCCGGCGCTCCGG
>CAZNZI010000629.1:0-4862 GCA_964577475.1 uncultured Rhodospirillaceae bacterium | reverse complement strand
TGGCGGGCAGGGTGCCGCCGGCCGCGCTGATGGCGGCCTGCACGTCTTCCGACGCGACATCGATGTCCTTGCTCAGATTGAATTGCAGCGTGATGGCGCTGGTCGATTCGGAACTGGTCGAGGTCATCACCTGCAGGCCCGGAATCAGGCCGAACTGGCGTTCCAGCGGTGTCGTGATCAGCGACGCCATCGTGTCGGCGTCGGCGCCGGGCAGGCGCGTCGAGACTTGGATGGTCGGGAAGTCCACCTGCGGCAGCGCCGACACCGGCAGCAGCCGATAACCGAACACGCCAAGCAGCATCAAAGCGATGGCCAGCAGCGATGTCGCTACCGGCCGTGCGATGAAGATGGACGAAAGGTTCATTGGTCCTGCTGCTTCTTGCGGTGCTTCTTCTTGTCTGATTGGTCGTCGGACGGCGCCTGTTTGGCGTCGGCATTGTCTTTGCCGGCACCGCTTGCCGGGGCCGCTGCGTTCTGTGCTCCGCCATTGGCGGTCGTGACCTGGCTGCCGTTCTGCAGCTTGGCCATGCCGTCGACGACAACCTTTTCGTCGGGCGACACGCCTTTGGCAATCTCGGCGTCGAGATCCTCGATGATGCCGACCGTCACCGGCCGCAACTCGACGGTGTTGTCCGGCTTCAGGACGAAGACGTACGTGCCCTGTGGTCCGCGCTGGATCGCCACAGCCGGAATCACGGTCGCGTTTTTATGGGTGTCGACCAATAACCGCACATTGACGAACCCACCGGGCCAAAGGAGATGGCCGGGATTAGGGAAGGTTGACTTCAACTTGATCGTACCGGTGGCCTGATCGATCTGGTTGTCGATCAGTTCGAGCTGGCCCTGGTCGAGCTGGACCTTATTGTCCGAGCCGGTGGCGAAGACCGGCAATTTGCTGGTGCCGTCCATCCGAGGTGCGATCTGGGGCAGGGTCTGCTGCGGCAGGGTGAAGACTACCGAGATCGGCTGCAACTGAGTGACCACAACCAGCCCGTTGGTATCGGAGGCGTGGACGATGTTGCCCTTATCCACCTGACGGATGCCGGTGCGGCCATCGATCGGCGAGGTGATGGTCGTGTAGCTCAGCATCGTCTTCGCGTTGTCGATATTGGCCTGATCGACGCGGGTCGCCGCTTCGAGCTGCTTCACCGTGGCGCGTTGCGTATCGAGCGTCTGACCGCTGACGCGATTGCCGAGGTTGGTGTAGCGCTCGAGATCGAGGCGGGCGTCGGCCAGCTGCGCATCGTCCTTGGCCTTGGTCGCGACCGCGTTGTCGAGCTGCGCCTGATAGGTGCGCGGATCGATGCGGGCGAGGACCTGGCCGGCATGGACGTCCTGGCCTTCAACAAAGGCGACATCAATCAGTTCGCCGTCTACCCGGCTATGCACCGTGACGGTATTGTAGGCCTGTACGGTGCCGAGCCCGTCGAGATAGACGGGCACGTCCTTGCTGACGGCGGCGGCGACAACGGGAATACGGGTGTCGCGTTGACCGCGATTATTGGTGGTTTTGCTGCCTTGGTGCGGCCAGAAGTGGATAACGGCGACCGCGATACCGACTAGAACGACAAGGCCAAGCAGCCACTGAAAAGATCTGCGCATGATCCTCCCAAATCCATAGAAAGGCTCGGTTTTCCATTATCGGGGACGACCGGGCGTGAACGTAACCTAGCCTTGGCCTGTTCCGGCATTATTTCTGCGCCAACCCATTGGGCAACGCGTTGTTACAGATCGTGGGGCTGTTACAGGCGGTTACTGGTTCATCCGTTCATCGTTGATCATTGCGGCGGTCCTATGGCCGAACCATGAGGGCCACGGTTTAGTTCGGAATTGCCCTCACGATCTGGAGCGCGCCGATCAACGCGCCAATCGAGAGAACGACCGACCCGACGACATAGAGGGCGCTGGCCGCGATCTGGTTGCGTTCGATCAGGTACCAGCTGTCGAGGGAGAAGGTCGAAAAGGTGGTGTAACCGCCGCAGACGCCGACCGTCAGGAAAATACGCGCGGCCTGAGGCAAGTTCCATCGGGTCGCAAAGAGAGCGACGAACAGCCCGATGAGAAACGAGCCCGTCACATTGATGATCAGCGTGCCCCATGGGAAAGCGGTACCGAACAGCTTTCCCGACGCAATCCCCACCAGATAACGCACAACCGCTCCGGTTGCGCCGCCGGCAGCCACCGCAAGAATGAATTGAGGGTTCATGTCCGCACTCCTACCTGCGCTGTTTCGCGCATCCAGTAGGAGTCATCAGCCACGACGGCGGTTTCGGGGGACCCCATCCCCATCGCGCAAATCGTAGCCTTGCCGCCGCGCGCGATCAATGGGTGCTCAATGTGCCGTCAGCGCGGTTTTCGGATTCTGCTCCATGCGCGCCTTGACGATGGCCGTCACAGGCACCAGGACGAAGCCCTTGGATTTCAGCTTCGGCAACCAGGCGGCAAGGGCCTTGATGGTTGCGTCGCGCGGGTGGCCGATGGCGATCGCATTGCCCTTTTTGCGCGCGACTTCCTCAAGCTTTCCCAACTCGAACTCGACCGAAACCAGATCGCCGGAATCGTCAAGGAACACATTGCGGGCCGCGGTCGGGACGCCATAGCGCCGTGCCATGGCCAAGCCGATGCTTTTTTCGCTGGTCAGCGAATCGATGAACAGCAGGCCGCGCTCGCGCAGGTCCTGCATCACGACTTCCATCCCCGGTGCATGGGCGGTGAACTTGCTGCCCATATGGTTGTTGATGCCGACGATGCCACTGAATTTGGCCAAGTCGGCATCGAGGGCCTTGCGCACCTCGGCAGGCGATAGCTTGTCGGTCAGCGCGCCGGGACCCGGGTTCTGCCGGCTGTCGAGGGGCTCCATCGGTACGTGCATCATGATCTCATGCCCGTGGGCTTTGGCTTCCGCCTCCTGATGGGCCATGTCCTCGGCATAGGACATGAACGAGATCGTCAGCGGTCCGGGCAGGGCCATGATTGCGGCACTGCGGCGGCGGTCGAGGCCCATATCGTCGATGATGACGGCGATCATCGGCCGCCCCGAGGCGACCGGCGCGGCGACCGCCATCCTCTGCCAGGCCGGTTTGTCCGGCGCAGTCGCCACTGGCGGTTCGGTCGCCGGGGCAGGGGTTTCGACGGTCGGCATTATCGGGGTTGGTTGTTGCGGCGCGGGCGCAGTGGGCGGTTGAACCGCCGGTTCCGCCGGCGCAGCGGATGCCACCTGCTGCTCTCGTTGCAGCAAGTCCTCCATGGTCACCACCTCGCGGGGTACTGCGGCGGGTGGCGGCGGTTCCGTTTCCGGAAGCGGAGTGACCGGCTCTTCCTCGACAACGGTCTTGCCCGTCTCGGTCGGTGCCGGGTTTGGGGTATCGGCGGGTGCATCGACGACCGGCGGATGCGGGGCCGCGGCCACCTGTTCGGCGGAAGGGACACCCGCGTTCGGACCGGATGCGACCGCTGGGGGCGAGGGCGCGCTCTGCTCGGCGGCGCGCTGCGATGCGATCCAGCGCAACGCGACAATGGTGCCCAGAACCAGTGCCACGAGCACGAACGGGAGGACGACGGCCAGGATCCAGCGGAAACGTTTAGAAGAGGATAAATTCTTTGACAAATCAGTCACTTAAACTCATCCACTTCGCACTCCCAGATCCACCCGAACGATCGGTCTTTGGTAGGTATGCCCACGGATCGCACAATACCTAGAAAGCGGGACCGAGTCACAGTTTGATGGCGCGCAGCCGCAAAGCATTGCCGATCACCAGCACCGAACTCACGCTCATGGCGGCACTGGAGATCATCGGATTGAGCAAAATCCCGAACCAAGGATAGAGCACTCCGGCGGCAATCGGAACCGCGAGCAGATTAAAGGCGAAGGCAAAGATCAGGTTCTGGCGGATGTTGCGCATGGTCGCCGTGCTCAGCTTCCGGGCGCGCGCGATGCCGCTCAGATCCCCTTTCACCAGGGTGACCGCAGCGCTTTCCATCGCGATATCGGTTCCAGTTCCCATGGCGATACCCACCTGGGCCTGGGCCAGGGCAGGGGCGTCGTTGATCCCGTCGCCGGCCATGGCGACATAGCGCCCCATCGCCTGGAGCCGCTTCACCTCGGCAGCCTTGTCGGCCGGTTGGGCCTCCGCGATGACATCCTCGATTCCGATGGCCCGGGCAATCGACCGGGCCGTCGCCCGGGCGTCACCCGTCAGCATGACGATACGGATGCCCGACAGGCGCAGGGCGGTGACGGTTTCCCGTGTCCCCGGCTTGATCGGGTCGGCCACCGCGACGAACCCGGCCGCTCGGCCGTCGACGGCAACCAGCACCGCCGTTTTGCCGTCGCGGCGATGTCCTTCGGCCAGCTCGGGCAGGTCGCGCGGATCGATCCCCTCGGTTTGGAAGAGGTTCAGGTTGCCAACCACGATCCGTCGGCCGTCTACCGTCCCGACGACACCTTGGCCGGTGACCGAACGGAAATAGGTGGCCGTGCCGACCGCCACGCCGCGATCAGCCGCGCCTTGGACCACGGCGGAGGCCAGCGGGTGCTCGCTCGCCTTTTCGATGCCCGCGACGAGGGACAGCAATTCGTCCTCGGCGAAGCCGCGCAGGGTAAAGACGTCGCTCAGGCGCGGCTTGCCCTCGGTCAGCGTTCCGGTCTTGTCGATGACCAGGGTATCGACCTTCTCCATCACTTCGAGGGCTTCGGCATTGCGGACCAGCACGCCGGCCATGGCACCGCGTCCGGTTCCGACCATGATCGACATCGGCGTGGCAAGCCCCAACGCGCAGGGGCAGGCGATGATCAGCACCGCGACGGCCGTGATGGTCGCGAAGGCCATCGCCGGTTGCGGCCCGTAGACCGACCAGACGGC
>CAZNZI010000628.1:0-4558 GCA_964577475.1 uncultured Rhodospirillaceae bacterium | reverse complement strand
GGAACCCGCCCTGGACTTCCCAGGCCCGCGCGCCCGCCACCGCATCGACACCCAGCCGCGCGAACTGGCCTTCCGGCCTTCGCGCGCTCGGCAGGATCGTCTGGGCGTCGGTCGGCAGTAGACACC
Source organism: uncultured Rhodospirillaceae bacterium (assembly GCA_964577475.1). Classification (GTDB taxonomy): domain Bacteria; phylum Pseudomonadota; class Alphaproteobacteria; order Rhodospirillales; family Magnetospirillaceae; genus JASHSH01. Next base: position 4,432 of record CAZNZI010000628.1, on the reverse strand, counting down.
ACTCGCCGCGGAATTGTTCGATGCGCACCGGCCGGCCCAGTGCGCCGGAGATCATGTCCTCCAGCACCGCCGCCGGCCGTGCCCGCCGCGCCACCGCGCCGGCATAGTGGACGATCAACTCGTCGGGCACGCTCGACTGGCCGCGCAGATAGCCGGTGCCGAGCCCCGTCAGCGCATAGAGCAGGCTGGTCGCCGGGTCCTCGCGACCCGCGCCATGGCTGCGCTCGTACGAGACCGGCAGCCGGTATTTGCCCCAGGCGCGATAGAACAGCGCCAGCAAGCGGTTGTTGAAGAGATCGAGGAACTCGCGCAGCGCCGCGACCTTCTGCCGCAGCCCGCGTTGGACCAGATCGGAATAGACGTCCGGCAGCGCGCCCAGCGCGCCGGTCAGGCCGAAGAAATCGACGGTGATGCTCGGCCGTTCGCCGGGCTGGCCGTCCAAGCTCTGCACTTCGCTCGCTGGGAACTTAAGCTGGATGGCCGAGCGCAGCTTGACGGCTTCGCTGCGCGGATCGTTGTCCTCGCCCACCGGCATGCGCAACTCGTTGCGCGCATCGCGGCGGCGCCACAGCGCATTCCATTCCAGCAGCCGCACGGCCTGGAAGAAGGAGAAGCGCTGGGGCCGGTCGAGCAGAGCCACGATCGGCGCTAGGCGCCTCAGATCAGGACGGGGTCGCCGGCGCGGGGAGGCCATTTACGCAGATGTCCGGGCCGGCCTTTCACAGAAGCGGAAAGGCGGACGAAGGAGTTGATCGAACAATAGAGACCGAGGAAGCGTTCCAGCACGCTCGCGAGCAGATATAGCCCTGCGCCGGCGAAGCGCGCCTCGTCGAATTCCAGCGCCACGTCGATGCCGCGGCAGAAGGCGCCGACACCGCCACCCGGCACGCGGGCGGTGGCCCGTTCGGTCCGCACGCGGGTGATGCCCTGGATGATCGCGCGCGTCTCGGCCGAGTCGCGGAAATCATAGAGCGAGAGAATCTCCTTCAACGCCGCGGCACCATCCTGCACATCGGCCAGCGAGAGGTGATTGAGGTTAAGATGCGAGAGCAGTCGCCAACGCCCGCCGGCCCCAAAATCGGGCCGCAGGGTCGCCGTGGGCGAGGTCAGGAAGTGCACAGACTGCACCAGCGGCGCGCCGTCGATCAGCCGCAGATTGGGCCGCCCGCCGCCAAAGGGCAGGCGTTCGGGAATGTTGCGGTTGAGGCAAGTGGTCTCGACCGACAGCACCCAGCCCTGCGGCTGGGCGGGATCGAGGCCGAGATCGACCAGCGAGAGGAACACTTCGGAACCGGGATTGCCGTCGGCGGCATTGCGGCGCGTGGGTAGCCAATAGGCCGTCTCCGCCTTGTCGCGCCCGCCATGCTGGACCGAATAGAAGGGCAGATAGTCGCGCTGCTCGCCATCGGGATTCGAGGCGCGCACCCGGTCGACCAGATAAACCTCCATGCCGCGCGGCCGGCGTGCATCGGGGACCACGCGGTGCTCGGTCAGCGCCAGATCGAGCGGCACCGGTTCGGCGCGCTGCTTGAAGAGGTTGACCACCGGCGTGCAACCCAGCGCGAAATTCTCGGCCGAAATGCTGCGTTCGAGTTCCGGCACCGAGCGGCGCAGATAGAGGAACACGTCGAGCTGCTTACCATCCTTGGCCGGGCGGCAACCTTTCGGCGGCACCAGGTCAAAGAAGAGGAACTTTTCGGGGAAGGCGAAGAACTCGGTCAGCAGCCGGTAGCCTTGGAAGGACCGGTCCGAATACGGCAGCATCCCCTCGTCGCGGCCAAAGCCGACCGGGCGCAGGCATTCGGGCCCCAGCAGGATCGGGTTGGGATCGGAGGCGCCGTCCGCCAAAGCCACCGCAATCGTGTCGTTGAGGATCAGCTCGTAGAGCGGATAGGTCTGCTGCGGCTGGCCGCGGATGAAGAAGCGCAGGCTGTTCGGGTTCAGCTTGGCGAAATTGGCATCGGGGCCGAGTGCGGTCAGCGAGAGGCGCAGGCTGGCCACCGCGTCGGAGGCGGCAGGATTGACCGGCGCGACCAGCGGCCGCCCCGCCAGCGCGGCCGAGGCCAAACGCACCGGCCACAAGGTCACCGGATAGGTGGTGCGGAAGCGGCAGCGCTCGCCCTCGACCGGCTCGCTCTCGATCTCGGTGCCGACTGGAACCGCATAGCCCTTCTCCAGATCAGGCTGCGGCAGGAACTGGGCGATCGCCATCGACGGGATCGGCGCGAGGTAGTGCGGATACAGCACCTCGAGCATCGCGTCGGAGATTTCGGGAAACTCATCGTCGAGCTTCTGGCGCGTGCGCGCGGTGAGGAAGGCGAAGGCCTCGATCAGCCGTTCGACATGGGGGTCCTCGATCGTGTCGGGACTGATACGCAGCCGGCCCGCGATCTTGGGGTTGTTGGTGGCGAATTCGGCGGCGGCGCGGCGGATATGCACCAGCTCGCGGTTATAATAGGTGATCAGGTCTTCACTCATGGCGGGCATCCGTCACGGTGATGGCGCGGAGCGCCGGATCGAGCATCGAATCATAGATCACCGGCTCGCCCTCGGCGTCAACCGTCAGCACGGCCTGAATGCGGAAGCGCAGCGTGCGGTCGAGTTCTTCGGTATTGGCGAGGATCGTGACGCTCACAGAGCGGAAGCGCGGCTCGAAGCGGCGGATCGCCTCTTCCATCGTCAACCGGAACACGTCACGTTGAGCCGGCGTCGCCATCGGCTGGGAATAGATGTCGGCCAAGCCGAAAGAGAGGACCGAGGAATCGAGCTCCGCGGCCGAGCGCGGCCAGGATTCGCAGAAGCGCCGGGAATTGAGCAACGCCTCCAGATCACGGCGCACAGCCTCGTGCAGCCGCGACAACTCGCGTCCGAGCGAAAGATCGTCTTCCCCTTCGGGGTCGAGGAGCAGACGGTCGAGAAATGACAGACGGAGACGAACGGCCGGTTCGCGTGCCATCAGTCCTCGGGAGCGCAGGACAGGGAATTGATTTCGAGCAGCGGCACATCCTCCTCGCCGATCAGCAAGCAGCGCTGGCCGACACCCTTGATTGGCGCCCCCTCCTCGCCCACCCAATCGGTGCCGCGGCCGAGCCGCAGGTTCGGATCGGTCGCCTTGGACGAGCCTGCATAGAGCGCAGGCAGATAGACATCACCCTCGGGCCCGTCCTTCACGATCATATGGGCATGGCGCCAGAGCAGATCGCGCGGCCGCTGGGCCGGGCGGAATTCGCACTCGATCACCAGGTCGAGCGGGATCCAGTAGAACTTGCCGTTGGTGGTGTAGACCTCAGCGATGCCGCCCAGCAGATCGTCGAGATCTCGGATATCGTCGAAGGCCTTGCCATCGCGCGTGCCCGGGATCGTGGGGCGCTTGGCTTCGGCATCGGCCAGCAGACCGGCGGCGTCCGCCGTCTTGCCTTCGCGCATGGCGATCGTGGCTTCGAGATGCAGCTTCACCCAGTCGGCCGGCTGGCCGACGAATTCAGGCAGCCGCCCTTCGGCGTAAAGCTGCTCGCGTGCATGGTCGGCGCGCACGAGCTGGCGGAACAATGCCAACGGCACCGCGAGCGACGTGTCGAGCCCCTGCATCTGGTCGAGCAGCGTATCGACGCGCTGGTGATTGCCGGCGAAGCACAGAAGCTCGCAGAGAAAGCCGCGTGCATTGATGTCGGTCGGTTTCGATTTGACGACGGCGTTGAGCGCCTCGATCGCCTGGTCGAGTTTGCCTTCCTGGTAGAGTTCGTGGGGACTGCTCACGGCATTTCTCCCTTTATCCGCCGGCCAGCGGCGCGTTCAATTCGGTCTGCAGGCGCAGGCCCGAGACCATCTGATCGAGTTGGAAATGGGGCTGCAAGTGGAAGATACATGACAGCGAGCCGGGCTTGCCGACCACGTCCTTGATCGCCACGCTCGACGCGCGGAGCGGATAGCGCGCCTTCTGCTCGGCGCTGGCGTCGTCGTTGCCGATCGAATAGCCACGCAGCCAATTGCCAAGATAGGTCTCGAGCTGTTCCGCAGTGGTGAAGCCGCCCAGTCGGTCGCGCGCGATCACCTTCACGTAGTGCGAGAAGCGGCAGACGCACAGGATGTATTGCAGCATCGTGCCAAGCCGCGCGTTGACATTGGCCACCCCTTTGAATTCCTGCTGGCGATGCAGCGACTGGTTGCCCAGGAACAACACGTGCGGACTGTTGCGGCAGGGCGAGAGCGCGATGAAGCCGAGATCGGCCAAGATCTGCTCCTGCCCGTCGGGAAGTTCGGCCTCGACCGGGCGACGGCGGGCGGCGGGCCACCGGTCGGCCGGGAAGGCCGGCGCCGGCAGACCAGTGACCATGCCGCCGTCTTCCTCGTCGATCCGCACGCCGCGGATATCGGCGAACCAACCATAGTTGCGGTAGGCGCGGATGACGACACTGGCGAAGGCATAGGCGCC
>CAZNZI010000627.1:0-17962 GCA_964577475.1 uncultured Rhodospirillaceae bacterium | reverse complement strand
CTGGCCCTGCGTAGCCCGGATCGCAGTGCAAAGGTTCGTCTTGCGTGAGAGGCAGGATGGGCACACCCGGCATTCGGGCGTATAGAGCGGAATGACGTGATCGCCCTTCTTGAGCGTGGTCACGCCCTTGCCGACATCGACGACGATGCCGGCTCCTTCGTGGCCGAGAATGGCCGGGAACAATCCCTCTGGATCGGCGCCCGACAGCGTGAACTCGTCCGTGTGGCAGATGCCCGTTGCCTTGATTTCGACCAGCACCTCGCCTTCCTTCGGCCCGTCGAGATCAACCTCCATGATCTCGAGAGGTTTCCCGGCGGCGACAGCAACGGCGGCGCGCGTCTTCATCTTCTATCCTCTCTTCTATTAAGCGTCAGCGCACCGACAACTGGTTGTCCGCGCAACGTCGACGCGAAAATGCACGGCGTGAAGAAATCAAGCGGCCGCATCTTGGCTGCGTTCTGCCTTGTCGCGCATGTAGTCGATGAGATCCTTGATCGTAACGATCGGCAGCGAATACTCCTCGGCGAACACCAGCAAGTCATCGAGCCTGGCCATGGTGCCGTCGTCCTTTGCGATCTCGCAAATGACGCCGCCGGGAGTCAGATTTGCCAGCCTCGTCAGATCGATCGCGGCCTCCGTGTGGCCGGGCCGGCCGAGCACGCCCTGCGGGTGCGCGCGCAGCGGAAACATATGGCCGGGACGGGCAAAGTCGGGCGGACGTGATGTCGGGTTCACCAATGCACGAGCCGTCACGGCCCGATCGCTGGCGGAAATACCAGTGGACGTTCCAAATTTGTAGTCGACGGTGATCGTGAACGCGGTCGAATGGAGATCGGTATTGTCTTCGACCATGATCGGAATATTCAGTTCGTCGAGTCGCTCGCCGGTGAGAGAAACGCAAATAAGCCCCTGCCCCCGTCGCATCATAAAGGCGATGTGTTCAGGCTTTACCAAATCGGCCGCCACGATCAGGTCGCCCTCGTTCTCTCGACTTTCATCGTCGACGACGATGATCATCCGGCCATCCCCGATGGCCCTGATCGCGTCATCGATTTTAGCGAACGGCATTCTTCTTTTCGGCCGGACCGGCGTGCTCATTTTGAGTTTCCTTGTAGATAGAGTTCGTGCAGATCGTCTCTTTTGAGAAGCTCGCTCGACGGCCCGGAAATGACAACCCTCCCAACTCCAATCAGATATGCGCGATGAGAATGTTTCAGCGCGAAGTGGATCGACTGTTCCGCCACCAGGAACGAAACGCCCTTTTTCTGGTTTAGGCTGGTGATGATGTCGAAGATTTCGGCGGTCAAGATGGGGGCCAGACCCATGGATGGCTCATCGAGGAGCATAAGGTCGGGCTTCGTCAGAAGGGCCCGACCGATCGCAAGCATTTGCTGCTCGCCGCCCGATGTCAGGCCCGCCGGCGTTTTGCGCTTCTGTTTGAGGCGGGGAAACCATCCGTAGACTTCCTCGATACCGGCTTCGATTTCCGCTCTGCCAGGTTTGTTTACGAAAGCCCCGGCCCGCAGATTGTCCTCGACGGTCAGATGCGCAAAAACACGACGCCCTTCGAGAACATGGACGATCTTTTCTCGCGTCAGATGATGGGGCTGAACGCCCACAATGGACTTACCGTTTAGCAGGATGTCGCCGTTCTGAACCCTGGCGCGTTCGGTCAGCAGCATGCCCGAAACCGCCTTCATCGTCGTGCTCTTGCCGGCGCCGTTGGCCCCGAGCAAAGCAACGATTTCGCCTTTGGCTACGTTCAACGAGATGTCGTGAACGCCCAAGATGGCTTCGTCGTAAATGACTTCGATGTTGCGAATCTCGAGAATATTCGAGACAGACGAGCTTGAAATATCGCTACGCATGCTCATCGGATGCTCACGAGGTTCGATTCCTAAAAGAGTGTGAGGGGGTGCTGGACACCCCCTCACTTGAGGCAACTACTTCGCAGCGTCCATGGTTCGCACGGTGATACCGTGTTCTTTCGCATACGCCATCGACGTCTTTTCGGTCACTTCGTCCACAATGGCGGTTTCGCCTTTGATGAAGTCGGTAACCTGGTGGAATTTTTTCCCGTCCCAGCACTGGATGCGCGCGCCGCCGGCACCTTCATGATCGTTCGGCTTCGTGTGCACCGGCTGCAGGAGCCCGATCAGGCCGAGTTCCTTCAGGCGGGCTTCGTCGATATTCATATGCTCGAGACCCCACTGCATTTCTTCGCCGTTGAGCACATGGTTCCCGAACTTGCCCATCGCCGCACGCATCGCTTCGGTCGCCGTGATGGCGTAGATGATGCCGATGTTGTAGTAGACCGATCCGAACTGATCCTTGTTGCGGAGGTCGGATTTCCCCTTATCGAGAATTTCCTTCTTCAGACGGGCGTGAATTTCGAAGTTGGTGCCACCAGGAAATGGCGCGGTGGCGCAATAGCCGTCCGCTGCATTTCCTGCCGGGATCAAGTCCGCTTCGGAGCCGGCCCAGATATCGCCCAGCATCTTGTTGATCGCAATGCCGAACCGCTTGGCGGTCTTGATGGCGACCGGGGTCATGACACCCCAGGTACGCAACACGACGAAATCCGGTTTGATCCCGCGAACCTGGCTCCAGATAGCGGTCTGTTCTTCACCGGGAGCCGCCACGGCGATCTGGATGTTCTCGAACTTGTACTTCTTGGAAAGTTCGTCCATCACCGGCTGCGAGGCGCGCCCATAGCCGGAATCATGGAAGACGGTCACGACCTTCTTGCCCGCCAGCTTGGCGTATCCGCCAAACTGCTCGGCCATGTACTCGACCGCCACAGCCGCCTGCGAGAAGTAACCCGTGAGCAGCGGGAATTCATAGGGGAACACGAGGCCGTTGCGGGCCTCGGGACGACCACCGCCGGTATCGATCAGCGGAATCTTGTCTTTGACGGCACGGTCTTCCAACGCATAAGTCGTCGGGGTCGAATGCGTAATGAAGAACGCGAGAGGCGATCCGTCGACGCCGCCCTTGGTGCGTTCGTACACTTCGACCGCACGGTCGGGATTCCATTCGGTTTCGTATTCCTTGACGTTCAGCTTGACGCCATTGACGCCGCCCAGGACGTCATTGATGTACTTGAACGTGTCGAGCTCGCCGGCGAACCACGGCGCACCGGCCGAGGCATAGGGCCCCACGCGATAGGTCGGAAGGGCAACCAGTTGGTCCGTCGCATATGCGATCGCCGTCGACGCGATGATTGCGCAGGCCGCGCCTGCCATCGCTAAGGCAGCTGTTTTCATCTTCAATGGCATTTCGTTTCCTCCTCATTTCTGCATTTAGGTGAATTTGCTTCACGTTGTTGGAACTCGGTTCACTTACCTCTCGTTGCGTATCGCCTTATCTTCCCCCCCAGGTTGCGAGCGATCTTGTCGAACCCTTCCGGTTCCTTGATCAGCAACACGATGATCAGGGCGCCGAATATCACTTTGTTCATGTTCGACAGCAGCGTGCTGTTGACGCTGTCGCCGAAGATCGAGGACATGACGACGGTGATGACGAGGGGCATGAGCAGGATGAATCCCGCGCCGATGAAATTGCCGCGGATCGTACCCAGCCCGCCGATGATGATGATGAACAGGACTTGGAAAGATCGCGTGAGATCGAAGCTCTGCGTGCTGACCGTTCCCAGGAAAATGAATGCCCAAAAGGCACCGGCAATACCCAGGAAGAAGCCGCCGATCGTGAAGGCCAGCAGCTTGTAGTTGTCGACCTTGATCCCGATCACCCGCGCGGCCGTTTTCATGTCGCGTACGGCAATCCAGTTGCGGCCGATCGGGCTCTCGATGAGGTTTCTGGCCACCCAGGTCAGAATCAGAACCGTTATGACGACGACATAGTAGCGGACGGTCGGATCTTGGTTGATCGCGAGCCCGAAAAGCTTCATCGGCGGAAGAGAGATCGTTGCCACCGTGCCGAAGTTGTAGAACCACGGCACCTTGGAGAAGAGCCATTCCAAAAAGAATTGAGCGGCCAGCGTCGTCACCATCACGTAGAAACCGCTGATGCGCGAACTGGGTATGCCGACCAGGAAGCCGAGGACAGCAGCGGCGCAGCCGCCGAGTAGAAGGGCGACCAAGAAGTTCTCGATACCGGCATGGACGGCAAAGGCATACATGCCGTAAGCGCCCACGGCCATGAATCCGCCGGCACCGACAGAAAGAAGGCCCGCATAGCCCGTCTTGACGTTCAGGCCAATACCGGCAAGGGACAGGATCATCCAGGGCGCGATAACCACGGACAACCAGTAGCGATCGGCAAAAATTGGCGCCGCGAGCAGAACCAGGGCAAGCGCGATTCCTTGCCAGTTCTTCCAGACTGGCCCTTTGACTGAAAGAGTGGTCACGTCAACCTCATGGCCCGAGCGGGAAATCACTTTCGTACCCACCGATCAAACCCTTTCGATTTCCGCGTCGCCGAACAACCCGGTGGGACGGAAAAGCAAAAACGGTAGGGCGATGAAATAGGCGAACCAAGATCCGATGCCGCCGCCTAAGAACGGACCGATATAAATGTCGGCCAAGGCTTCGCCCGCGCCGACCAGAACGCCTGCGATGATCACGCCGCCGATGGACGTGAAGCCGCCGAGGATGAGCACCGGAAGCGCCTTGAGCATCACGCGCGATAGGCTGAAAGAGACCCCCTGCCGTGCCCCCCAAGCCATCCCCGCGACAAGGCCCGCGACCGCGGAAACGGCCCAGGTGACCTGCCAAATGAGATTGAGATTGATCCCCAAAGACTGGGCGGCGCCGGTATCGTCGGCAACGGCGCGCAGCGATATCCCCAAGCGCGTCTTGTTGAAGAACACCGCGAGCACCGTGACGAGAAAGAGAGCGAAAATCGCCGCGAAGAGATCGAATTGACTGATCAGAATATCCCCGAGGAAGATCGGGTCGTCATCAATGCCCAGGTTCAGGGCATGCGTCTGCGTACCCATTACCCCTTGAGCCAGGCCCTCGATCACGTAGGACAGGCCGAGCGTCGCCATAAACAGCGTCGTGGCGGAGCTGTTGGCTAGAGGGCGGAGTACAACGCGCTCGATCACGATTGCGCCGATAATGATTACGACGAGGGTAATCAGTATCGCGACGATGAACGGCAGTCCGCTGTCCAGCATCGTCACAAGGAAGAGCGCCGAAAACAGCACCATCGAACCCTGGGCATAATTGAAGATCCGGCTCGCCTTGAAAATGAGGACGAAACCGATCGCCACAAGCGAGTACATCATCCCCGCAAGCACGCCGCCGATCAGGGTCTCCAATGCGTGTGCCACTATTTTTCTCCGGCTGCCATCAATGCGCCGCGCCCAAATAGGCGGCGATCACGTCCGGGTCCTTCACCACGTCCTCGGGGCGGCCATCCGCAAGCTTGCGGCCGTAATCCAGCACCACGACGTGATCCGCGAGGTCGGTCACGACCTCGATGTCGTGCTCGATGAGAATGATGGTGACATCGAGAGTCTTGGTGATATCGACGATGAGCCGGCTCATCTCCTTCTTTTCTTCCTTGTTCATCCCCGCCATCGGTTCATCCAGCAGCAAGATCTGCGGATCCGAGACGAGCGCCCGAGCGAGGCCGACACGCTTCTGGATACCGTAGGCAAGACTTTCCACGACCGCATCGCGGTGTTCGTAGAGACCGAGAAACCTGATGGTTGCCAGGGATTTTTCGCGGAATGCCTTCTCCTGCCGCACGGATCGCGGCAGCCGCAGCGCGTGTTCGAAAGCCATCACGTTGGACTTGCGGGAAAGTCCGGTCATGACGTTGTTCAGCACCGTCATTTTCGGAAACAGCGCGTTGTTCTGGAACATCCGCCCGATGCCGTTCTCGGCGGCCTCGATCGGCGTGAGATTCCCGAGATGCACGCCGTTCAGGATGATTTCGCCCGAACTCGCGCGATAAACCCCATTCAAGATGTTCAGAACCGAGCTTTTCCCCGCGCCATTCGGACCGATTAGCGCGCAGGTTTCACCTCTTTTTACCTTGAAGGAGAAATCGGAAATTGCCTTCACACCCATAAAAGAGAGAGAGACATTCCTCACTTCGAGATGGATATCGGCTTCGGTCGCGTTCATCACCGCCACTCCGCGGTGGCGCGAAAAGTCGCCGTGGGCTGGTGGGCCTGCACTCCGATTCCAGTTGCTCGCGCGCAGTACGCCTCACGGGTCCGAACGCCGCAATGAGCGAAATCAGAAAACAGCACAGCTGTTTTGCTAATCAATTTCCTTCCCCAAGACTTGGCTGACCGTCGGGCCGACTTGCGATGACTTCGCAAATTTCTGCGCCTCTAAGGTGGTCAGTTCTCCTCCGCCGATCGATCTTGTCCGAGAAAAAAATGCGAGTCAAGAGTGACAAATATTTTATCGATTAGATACATCAATGTATAATCATCACATATATCAATAAGTTATCTTCGTAAATTCGAGGCTATAAAAACTGCAAGAGCAGCAATTTGAGCCCCCTCGAATAATGAGTGCTTCTCTATCACTCTTCCGAGAATGCGCTCAAGGCGCGCGAGCCATTCAAGTGGGCAACAAGCGCTTGCGATCGGCATCCATGCTCCTCCTATCGCCCCTTCGCTTGCCACAAATCGTCTGCAGACCACGGATTACGATAAAAGATGTGCAACTCCGCCGATCCGCCACATCTCTGATCTGTGCTCAGGACTCTCTTTTCGAAAATCGTCCGGCAGATCTCTATGGCATAACGATACAAATGTTGTCATTTTTTGTCGACGCTCTAGAGTGCCAAAACGATTTCAAGAAAATGCCAGGGGATACCGAGGGAGGGTGCGTTCATGAAGCTGCGCGATAAGGTCGCTGTCGTGACGGGAGGCGCTAGCGGGATCGGCCGCGCCATAGCGCTCGCCTATGCGGCAGAGGGCGCAAAGGTGGTGATATTCGATATCAATGACGACACGATGAGCGCCGCGGCCAACGAGATCCGGAGCACCGGCGGAGAAGCGATGACGGTGCGGACCGACGTCTCTTCGAGCGTGAACGTGCGCGAAAGCTTTGCCGCCGTTCTGAAAAAGTATGGAACGGTCGATATTCTGGTGAACAATGCCGGCATTTTCCGATCGGACGAAAAAGGCTTCGCCGATCGCGGCCGTCATCTCGACATGCTGACGACCCCGCAGCCCAAGACGTCGCTTCGCATCACGAGCACCATGAGCGACGACGAATGGGACCAGATGATCAAAATAGATTTGACCGGCGTCTTTTACTGCTCCCGCGAAGCGCTTCGCATCATGGAAGACAAAGGATATGGGCGGATCATCAACATCGCCTCGATCGCGGGAATTTCGGCGATCGCGTCACACGCACCGAACTACTCGGCTGCCAAGGGTGGCGTGGTCGCTTTCACGAAGAGTGTTGCGCACGAAGTTGCCGGGTCCGGAATCACTGTCAATTGCATTGCTCCGGGCTATGTGACCAGTCCCACTTTCGAGCAAGGTCTCAAGATGATGGGTTCGGACAGACGTCAACGTCTGCTCCAGATCATTCCCGCGGGACGTGTCGGCGAGCCCGACGATGTTGCTCATGTCGCGGTTTTTCTGGCGAGCGACATGGCCTCGTACATGGTCGGTCAGATCGTGAGCTGCAACGGAGGCGTCGTAATCTGAAAGCCGTCATCAGCGATGGTGGTGGCCGATCTTCTGCAACGCCCGAACTCGATACACGATCAACGCAGACCTCGCGCCAGCAGTTCTAACCAAGCAGATCGTCGGACTGTCTGGTCGGGAACCGCAATTTACTCGGTCGAACAAAAAGACACGGATTCATCATGTCACTCCAAGCTACGTTGCCGGCCCGCTCCTGGTACCACCCTGCCCTCGACCTCATCCCCGGCCTGATGTTGACCGCGATGCTGGCGGCTCTCGGGACCGCGCTTCATGCCCTTCCGGTCCTCGGCACATTCAGTCCGCTGATCCTTTCGATTCTGCTCGGCATCGCTTTCCACAACGTGATCGGTACGCCGCAGCGCGCGCATGCGGGCATCGCCTTTTCGCTGCGACGAATCTTGCGCTTCGGCATCATCCTGCTCGGCCTTCAAATCTCGGCCGCTCAGGTCGCGGCGGTCGGGGTGACCGGTATCGCCGTCATCGTCGCCGGCCTCGTTGCGACCATCATATTCACCAAGGCGGTTGGCCGGTGGCTGCGGGTCGATCCGAAGTTGGCCGAGCTGATTGCCGCGGGAACTTCGATTTGCGGCGCCTCGGCCGTCATCGCCACCAATACGGTCACCAAGGGCCGCGACGAAGATGTCGCTTATGCCGTCGCCTGTATCACCATCTTCGGATCGGCGGCGATGTTCCTCTATCCGATCGCCGGCGCCGCATTGCAGCTTTCGTCGCATGACTATGGCCTCTGGTCCGGCTCTTCCATTCACGAGATCGCCCAGGTCGTCGCGGCAGCCTTCCAGCGCGGCACTGAGGCGGGGCAGCTCGGCACGGTCGCCAAGCTCACTCGCGTGATGATGCTGGCCCCGATGATCCTCGTCCTCGGTTGGATTTCAATACGCCGCAACGCGCAGCATCATCCGAAGACCACCGACAGCCTGGCGGGCTTTCCTGTGCCTTGGTTTGTTTTCGGCTTCATCGCCCTGGTTTGCGTCAACAGCGTGATCACCGTCAATCCGTCGGCGCGGGGGGGAATCGTTGTCGTGACCAACTTCCTGCTGGCCATGGCGCTGGCCGCTATGGGCCTTGGCACCGACTTTCGCAAACTGGTCGCCGCCGGTCCGCGGCCTTTGATCCTCGGCGCCGTGGCCTCGCTCTTCATCTCCGCGTTCAGCCTCACACTGGTCATACTCACGCACTGATGTCGAGGCCGGGAATATCCGCGCATGAGATGCGTCACGAACTCCCGTGATGAAGGTGATGCTGATACTTCCAGGATCGGCCCCTCAGCCGTTCAGCGCGCTGGTGCCCCGGCGGCATTTCACTATGCCCCATTGTGCTATCGACCGGTCAGGCTCAAATATGCAGCATACTTTGCGCCGGCTTTAATCAGAATCGGGACCAAGATCACTGTCTTCGTCCGGTTTATATGATAAGATATCTGTCTTCTAGCGAAGTGAGTGGTCTGGTCGTCCTGTACTGTCGCCTGGGTGCCCTGAATCCGGGGATGATGGAATTCCCTATTCAGTGGTTATTCTAGTTAAAAGGCACGGTCCCTCAGGATAGACCGGTTCAGGCAAGGGGCTGGCAAGTATCTTGCCCCTTTCTTCACGTAAGACTAAGGTCCCCGCTGCAGGAATGTTGTTTCTAATGTCGATAGGGAAGCATCACATTGACCAAAACTAAAAAGAAAAAGGAAAAGGGATCGCGGACAACGACGCTGCGTATTCTTGAAGCGATCGAGGCGATCTGCGAGTCACCTGGCGAGGGGATTGCCGAACTTGGCCAGAAGCTGAAGATTCCCCAACCGACTCTGTATAAGCACATGGATAGTCTGGTGAAGGCCGGCTTCCTGGCCAAGGATCCGACCAAGAGGATCGTTGCGGGAATCAGGCTTCGAAAGATTTTCTTTTCCAGCCTGCTGGACGAACCCCTGGTCGGTCATCGGCGCTCGATCCTGCACGACCTGACGAATAGCGTTCAGGAGACCACCAGCCTCTCGGTTCCGAATGGGCTGGAGCTCTATTATTTTGACCGCGTCGAGTATAACTGGCCGGTGAACTACAAGCTTGGCATCGGAGACAAACTGCCGATAACCGGTTCCGCCTCGGGCCTACTCTATCTCAGCACCATGGACCCCAGAGTGGCGATCGAGATTTATCGCAGTCAGCACGCCTCGAAGCCGTCACGACCCGACGAAGCTCGCTTTCTGAGAGAGCTCGAGACCGTGCAGAGACAGGGTTTTGCGCTGGATGACGAGATGTTTTTCGCGGGAATGAACGGAGCGGCGATTCCGATCCGCGATCAGAAGGGCACCTGGTCGGCCTTTCTATCGATGCACGGCTTGAAGATCCGCAAGGATATGAAGCAAGTGTGCGCCGAGATTCCGCTGCTGCGTGAGGCCGGAGACAGGCTGGAGCGGCTTTACTTCAGCGATGAGGCCGAGAGCGGATTGCTCCCCTTCAGGAAGCGTAAAGCCAGCTGACGAGCTCTGGCGTTGCGCCCTCGACCGGAATTCGGTAAGCGCCCTGCCCTCTCCAATGCGGCGCTCACCGCATCTCAAAACCCCGATATCCATCTGCCGCGATCTCATCGCACAGCTTGCGATATGTTCCGACGCCCCCGGTATATGAGATAACCCGGCGCTGTTTACCGGGAACGTTCGATCCCGTGTACCACGAATGGGTCCGCGCCAGCATAGAGTTCGCGGTCGCTTCGTCGTGAGCCCTGACCCAGTCGTCCTCGGCTTGCTTCGAGGCTTCGACGACCGCGTAGTTCTTGCTGAGCATGTACTTGATGCAGCCGGTAATCCACTCGGTCTGCTGCTGTAGGCATGTGGTCGCGTTGCAGAACGCGGCCGAGGGCGCCAGCGGAGCGCCCACCGTGAGCATGTTTGGGTAGCCGTACACCTGCAACCCCATCATCGTGCGGATGTCGCGGCCCCATTCTTCCTTGAGCTTGCGGCCGCCTCGCCCTTGGATATCGATGCGCGTGAGGGCACCTGAACCGGCGTCGAAACCAGTGGCGAGGATAATGACGTCGAGCTCGTGGACCGTACCATCGGCCAGAACGAGGCCTTTCGGCACCACTTTGGTGATCGCGTTTTCCTTGACCGAAACAGCTTCGACATTGGGCCTGCGGTAGATTTCCAGGAGGCCCGACTCCAATGGCACGCGGACCGTGCCGAAGCCATAGTCCTTCGGGATCAGAATATCGCAGAGTTTGGGATCCTTCAGGCGCGCGCGCATCTTTTCGCGCACGAACTCGGAAATCGCGTCGCTGACGTCTTCGTCGGTGACCATCTCGGCGAAACTGGCCAGCCATAATCTGAGCGACCCGGTATCGTAGCAATCCTCGAGGAGCTGATACCGCTGCTCGTGCGACAGGTCGGCCCATTTGTGCTTGTAGTCATAGTCGAAGCCGCAGGTGCTGTACGGCATCGTGGCCTGCAGCTCGGCGAAGCGGGATTTGTACGCTTCCACCTCATTCGGCCCGTAATCGGGATTGATCATGGGGAGGACATATTGCGGGTTACGCACGAACACCTTCAGCTCACCCACCGTTTCGGCAATGGCCTGGATGACACCGATACCGCTCGCCCCGATCCCGATAACGCCGACGCGCTTCCCCACGAGAGAGACCGGTTCCTTGGGCCAGCGCGAGGTATGGAATATGTGCCCCGCAAAGCTGTCCTGGCCCTCGAACAGGTTCGACATCGGCGCCGACAGCATCCCGCAACAGGTGATCAGGAACTGGGTGTCGATGACCTCGCCGCCATCCGTATGGACAATCCAGCGCTCCCGGTCCTCATCGAAGATGGCTCGGCTGATCGTGGTCGAGAATTGAATGTCCTGGCGCAGGGCCAGTGTGTCGGCAACGTAGTGAAGCCAGCGTTCGACCTCGGGCTGGGTGGCATAGCGCGCGCTCCAGCTCCAGCCTTTGTACAGATCTTCCGAGAACAGGTAGTGGTAGGCGTATCCGTCCGAGTCCAACTTCGCGCCGGGATATCTGTTCCAGTGCCAAGTCCCGCCGACATCGCTCGCCGTGTCATAGGCGCGAACCTTCAACCCCAGTTCCCGCAACTGGTACAGCTGATACAGCCCGCCGATCCCCGCGCCGATCACCATCGCATCCAGCGTGCGCGTTTTCTTGGAACCCTGTCCGGACTGCGCCGTATTCGGAAGTTCAGACATTTCTTTTTCCCGCCTCCCCCCAATTCGCCCGGCACCCGATCGCGATCGTCCCTATCGCGCACACCATCAATGTCCGATTCCGGATGTCGCGAAAAAAGTGCGAACGCCTCCATCGGAAGGTATTGGCTACCCTCCGTTCCTCGTCACCGCCCCTGGTGGCGATGATCCGAATTTTTGTGTGTTGGCTTCGACTCGGCTTTCGCTCGAGGCACATCGGCCAACACCGATGTGCCTCACGAATTCGTCCAGCTCCGAAAGCTAGCTTACTTGTCGGTGGCTCGACGCACGCTCCAGTCGCTGGAGTAGCCGTTAATGACCCAATTGGGCTTCCGGCCTTCGAGGAACGCCTGCATTCCCTCTTTCGCCTCCGGCGTGTGATGGTACTGCACCATCGCGGCCGCGCCGAAATCCATCCCCTTGCTGTATTCCATGTCCTGCGCCGCATAGAAGGTCTTCTTGTGCAGCATCATCGCGGTCGGCGACTTAGAGGTGATCTCCGCGGCGAACTCCATTGCGGCTTCATCAAGCTTCGCAAGGGGGACCATACGATTGATCACGCCGTTTTCGAGCAGATGCTTGGCATCCACCAGCGCGCCGGTTGCACCCAGCTCGAACGAGCGCTTCAAACCGACTTGACGCGGCATGATCGAAATGGGGCCCCACGGGCAGAATAGGCCGAAGTCGATCGCCGTCGCACCCATCTGCGTGTTGTCGGCCGCAATGACCAGATCGCAATTCATCGCGACCACCATGCTGCCGGCCGTCGTCCAGCCATGAACAACAGACATGATCGGCTTGGCCGCCTCGCGCAACGCTTTCGCGGTCTTCACGACGGTCATGTAGAACTGAGTGGCTTCCCAGCCCTCTTTGGTGCTGATTTCCGCGACGTCGCCGCCACGTCCGAAATCATCGCCGGCACCCTTGATCATGATCAGGCGGATATCCGGATCAGCGTCGAATTTACTGACGGCATGCATCGCCTCGTTCATCATCTGCATGGTGAGGCGATTATGAGGCGGATGGTTCAGCGTAACGATACCAACCATCGCGTTTTTCCGCTTCTCGACGATCACGGTCTCATACTGGCCTTCATCTACTTTTGAATAAAACATCGAATCTCCCTTTCCTTCTGGTACGTATTACAAGAACAGCTCGGCCCGACTGTCTTTCGCCCGCTTGCATCCGTGTGGCGGGCAAAGCGCGCTACCGAACCCCTCAGTCGTCACTGCCTTCCAAGCGGTTTCCGCGGATTTCGCGCGCCCGGCGAGGGGTTGTTCATTCGGCCGCCGTCCGCGACTCGGCAACGACGGATTTCGGCCCACCGTACCGATACTGGGCTGCGATATGCCGTTCGTTGATTCGTGGTCCGCGACCGGGGAACATCCGCTCCCGCAACGTGGCAGGTTCGACTTCCGCCTGACGTGCAAGACCGCGTTTGCGCAAGACCGGCATAACCTGCTCGATAAAATCGACGAAGCTTCTCGGCGAGGTCTGATAGATGACGTTCACACCGTCGACTCCGGCGTCGCTCCAGACCTGGAGATCGTCGGCGATGGATTCAGGCGTACCGACAATGCGCGTATTGAGTGCCAGGACCTGACCGACATCGCCGGCGGTGACGACCTTGCCGGGCATCGCCTCTTCCACGAGCTTCACAAAGCCGCGAATGCCCTCAATGCTGTCCGAGGTCACCGGCGTGCTGGGATCAAGGGCCCCGAGATCGACGTCGATGTCCCGCGCGATATGGGCCATCGCGCCTTCGACACTGTTGTAATGATCCCATTCCTCCGCGAGTTTCCGCGCTTCCGTCATTGTGCTTCCGACGACAAACGAGAGTCCCTGAATGAATTTCAGATCGCCCTTCTGACGCCCGGCCTTCTCCAGCATCGTGTTCGTTTCGTCGACGAGCTTTTTGCCCGCCCGCGGGTTTGCGGCGACGATGAAGGTTCCTTCGGCATGGCGCGCAGCGAACGCACGGCCGGTCTGGGAAGCACCGGCCTGGAATAGCACCGGCGTCCTTTGCGGCGAGGGCGACGGCGTGTGCGGCCCGAGGACGCGGTATCTCTGGCTCTTATGATTGATGCGGTGAATCTTCTTGTAGTCGGCGAAGATATCGTTCGCACGGTCGACGAGGAACGCATCTTCCTCCCAGGAGCCCTCCCACAGCTTGTAGACCACGTCCATATATTCATCGGCCCAAGCGTAACGTTCCTCGTGCTTGGTTTGGTGTTCGAAACCGAAGTTTTGATGGGCGTTATGAGAGGCACCCGTCACGATATTCCAGCCGATGCGCCCCTTCGAGAGGTGATCGAGCGTCGACACGCGGCGAGCAAAATTGAATGGATGCTCTTGAATAATCGAACTGGTGAAGGAGAGGCCGAAGGATTCGGTCGCGCCGATCAAAGCGCCGATCAGCGTCGAGGAATCGTTGATGGGAAATTGAACGGCTTGCTTGCAATAGATCTCTTCCGAGCCCCGAAAAGCCGGATCGATCCCCAGCACGTCGGCGCAGAAGAGGTTGTCGAAACCGCCGCGCTCCATGAGCCGGACGAGTTTCACCCAGTAGTCCAGATTGTTGTAGTTGATCGACTGGTTCTCGGGGTGCCGCCACATTCCATGAAAAATGTGGTTGGCGGTATTCATCGAAAAGCCGTTGAAGATAAGAGGGTCCCGCATCGAGTTTACCTTTCCTTCCGCTTTCCCCACCCAAACACGGGGACGTTTCCATTCTTGGTTACAGTGACTTCAAGGCCGAAAAGTTGGCGTTGTAGTAGAGCAACGGATTTCCCGCGCCAGCATTCCCGCTCAGAATTCTGCCGACAAAGATCGTATGGGTACCGGCCTCATGCTCGGCGATGACGCGGCAATGGAATTGCGCCAGCGCGTCCTCGATGAGGATGGCACCCTGGTCCGTGTCGCTATGCGGGATCTGAGCAAACTGATCGTCGGATTTTGATGACAGCAACTTCGCCACATCCGACTGGCTTTCGGAAAGAATATTGACGCTGAACGTCCCGTTTTTGCGGATATGCGGATGTGTCCGCGACGTGCGGTTCACGATGACAAGAAGCGTCGGCGGATCGGCACAAACGCTGCAAACCGCGGTTGCCGTCAATCCATGTTTTCCCGAAGACCCACTCGTACTGATAATGCAAACATGCCCGGCGAGATGACGCATGATGTTACGAAAGGCTTCGGGAGTGAAAACCTCTTCTTCCGAAATCGGTGAACGCGGCTCATCCATTTTTGTGCCGGATTGCATCATTGATCGAGCAATTCCTTCTGACCCTTGAACCTCTCGAACCAGCATCGATAGCGTCCATCTCCGACCTTGGCGGTGACAGGCGTCTGCTCCTGTGACCTGACCAGATTTTCCCTAATCGCGGCCCGACGACTCGGCCATCGTCTGAGCACCATCTCCGCGCGGCTTTCCAGAGTCGGCCGAACTCGATCGTCTTGCCGGAAACGGGCGGCGAAGCCTGAGGCAGTGCGCCAACCTTCCGCCGTTCGACCGATTCATCCACAATCAGAACCTGGATATTGCAGCGAAAGATTCCCGAAGGATCACGGGAATCCGAACAGCCTCAAACATCGCGAAGCTCGATTGCTTTAGCCGTTCCTTCTTCCCTTCCTCCCATCTGAAACTTTCTCACACCCTCGAGGAGCGTGGAGTTTCGATACTTATCTCGGGCACTTCGGCATCGGCTGCCGCGATAGACAGCGCCACTTTTGCCACCTCATCGCACCCTGCTTGAATTAGACAGACGCGCGCCCCTTCTTGTCAAGAGTGATAAAAAACTTTTCGTTTTGTGTGAAGGTATGTGTTTGAAAAATTTTGCCCACCTCTGATCCGCCGTGATCGCGCGGATATGCCTGTCGCTCAATATCAAAAATGAGAGAGCCAGGATCGAAATCATTCATTCGGATGAAAGACAGAAAACGGCAAACTTCCGATTTCGCGATCCAAAATGCTCCCCACACGATGTGGGCTGGCAGCCCCGATATCGAGCAGACCGCCATCGATGTCATGAGGGGAATGGAGACCCGCCATCCGCCGGAACACTTTGGTCGGATCTGAATGCACCCCGGCAACATTCGTCGATTGGGGAAGCACAAATGCGGGCCTGAAGCTTGTGTTCCAGCCGGCCCGCGCGTTGCGATGAATCGATGGCGGAGGGCCGATGTCTCGTATCGACGATCACTGCCGCGGCCGATAAGCGAAGGCGGCTATAACCGAGCGGTGGGCCAGGAAAAACCTCGTTGGCGATGCGATTCAAACGGCTCGCCCGAGAACTGACCCACGCTTGGAACGGCGATTACCCGGTCACAAAATTCTTCTTTAATTTTCAAATGGTTGATGCTGAGATGTCTGGATCGTACAAGTGCCCTGCCCGGTTTATTGCCGTCTTGGAAACCTCAGCTGATCACGTCATAACCGCACCGACATAATGGCATCTCCACCGTCATCTGCGCCGGCAACAGGATCCCGCTCCCGGCAGTTCCTCATTCTCCTCGTGGCCGGCACCTTCTTTATGGAGATGCTGGATGGCACCGTGATCGTCACCGCTCTGCCGACCATGGCCGATTCGTTCCATGTGGCGGTGGTCGACCTCAACGTGGCGATGACCGCCTATCTGCTGACGCTCGGCGTCTTCATCCCGGTCAGCGGCTGGGTGGCAGAGCGGTTCGGGCCCCGCGTCGTATTCAGCGCCGCGATCGTTCTGTTCACGGTGGCTTCGTTGCTCTGTGGGCTGTGCACGTCGCTGACGCCCTTCATCGCCGCGCGCATTCTCCAGGGCATCGGGGGAGCGCTGATGGTGCCGGTCGGGCGTCTGGTCGTATTGCGCGTCACCCCGAAGAACGAGCTGATGCGAGCGACGGCCACCATCGTCTGGCCGGGGCTGATCGCGCCTGTGTTGGGGCCGCCGCTGGGTGGCTTGATCACGACCTACCTGTCCTGGCCGTGGATTTTCTATCTCAATCTGCCCCTGGGGGTGATCGCGCTGATCTGCGCACTGCGCCTGGTGCCGCGAGGCGAGCCGATGCGCGACCGGGCACTGGATTGGCGCGGCGCCCTCCTGAGCGGCAGTGCCTGCGTGTTGCTGGCCTACGGGCTCGATCTCGTCAGCAAGAGCGATGAGTCGCCATTGGTGGGCGTCGTCGTCCTGGCGGCCGGCATGGTGCTGGGCGTGATCGGCGTCTGGCACCTGCGCCGCCACCCGGTGCCGCTGATCGATCTTTCGGTGATGGCGCACCGCACCTTCAGCTTCAACATCATCTCGGGCTCGCTGGCCCGTGCGGCGATCGGCACGGCGCCGTTTCTGTTGCCGCTGATGTTCCAGGTCGGTATGGGCTTCGACGCCGTCCGCTCCGGCTTCCTGGTGCTGGCGGTCTTCGCCGGCAATCTGCTGATGAAGACGATGACCTCGCAGGTGCTGCGCTGGTTCGGTTTCCGCCGCGTGCTGCTGATCAACGGGGTCTTGCTGGCGATCAGCCTGGCCCTGTGCGGCCTGCTCGAAGCCGACACGCCTACCGTGGTGATCGTGGTGCTGCTGTTCGCGAGCGGCGCGTTCCGCTCGATGCAGTTCACCAGCATGGCCACGATCGCCTTTGCCGACGTCCCTCAGCCGAAGATGGGCAGCGCCAATGCGCTCAACAACACGGCGATGCAGTTGACATTGGGCATGGGGGTCGCCGTCGGCGCGTTCCTGCTGCATGCGAGCGGCTGGCTGCGCGGCAGCGCCGACGACACGCCGATCCTGACCGACTTCCGCCTGGCCTTCTACGCGGCCGGAGTGCTCGCCCTATTCGGATGCCTCGCCGCGATCCGCCTCGACCACAACGCGGGTGCCGAAGTCAGCGGACACAAGTCCAAACCGGCGCGCGCGGCCGGCTGAGGAATCTCGGCCGCCGCTAGAGTACACCGTATTTGGCGAAGACCTCGCCGAGGCTGCGCCCGGCCAGCAGTTCGTCGCGGGTCACGTCTTCGGATTCGACCTTCTTCATCGCCTCCGAAAACGCACGCGGCGCAATCGCCTGCGGGATGACGACCACGCCGTCGGCGTCGCCGAACACATAGTCGCCGCTCTCGACCCGGACGCCCGCGCATTCCACAGGAATGTCG
>CAZNZI010000626.1:0-10642 GCA_964577475.1 uncultured Rhodospirillaceae bacterium | reverse complement strand
GTCACCTTCACGACGACCTGGTTGCCGGTCGGCGTCGGCGTCGGCAAATCGACACTCTTGAGGGGTACCCCGAATTCGACGACCTGGTAGCTCTTCATGACGCTTTCTCCGTGTCTCAGGAATTCTTGTCGTTGGCACGCGCGGCGGGATGTTGCGGTCCCGCCTGTCGCGCAAAGGCATCAATGCTTCGTTGCCACTCCACGAAAGATGCCGGGCGGATGGAGTCCGGCGGACGAGGCGTTCGAACGGACTTGCGAAAGGCTTGGTGCCTTCCGAGCGCAGGCGATGGAGGGGATCGATGGTCTCACCCGGCCTTGCCTTTCTTTTGCGCGAAACTCCGGGTGACGAACGTCGGGATGTTATGAACGGGTGTTTGTTTCCGTCAAGGTCGTTCTGTGTCCAATCGCGCGAGAACATCAACTGTAATGCGCCTCGGAGCGCGATTTGATCTGTGGCGGCGCAAATACATCGAGATTTTTGATTCGCCAAACGGCGCCATCGGAATCGCGAAAGTCAGATGCGGCCTGGGTGCGAAAAATCGGAACGATGAAGAAGCGATTGCAATCAATGGTCGATTCTTGGCGTCCCCGATAGAAGCAGCGTCATGATGTTGATGCCATACGTGGCGGCACATCCGATTTGATTAAGCCAGACTTAGCCAACATGCGCTTCAGCCCGAAGGCAACTGGCGGTATGGTGTCGTCTGCACTTGTCCTCGGAAATACCAATGAATAATCCTTTTGAAGACAGCGCTCAGGCCATGGAAATTCGCGGCGCGGTTCGCAAGCTTTGCGAGGCTTTCCCGGGGCCATATTGGCGACAACTGGACGAGACCGACGGCTATCCGGTCGCCTTCGTGAATGCGTTGACCGAAGCCGGATTTCTCGCGGCGCTGATCCCCGAGGAATATGGCGGCAGCGGCTTGAGCCTGCTCGAGGCCGCGGCGATCATGGAGGAGATACAACGCGCCGGCTGCAACAGCGCCGCCTGTCACGCGCAGATGTACATCATGGGCGCGATTCTGCGTCACGGTTCGGACGCGCAGAAGCGCCAATATCTGCCGGATATCGCCTCCGGCAAGACGCGGCTTCAGGCATTCGGCGTCACCGAGCCGTCGAGCGGCACCGATACGGGGTCGCTGAAAACCTTCGCGCGGCGCGACGGCGATCACTATGTCGTGACGGGACAGAAGATCTGGACCTCGCGCGCGGAGCACAGCGATCTGATGCTGCTACTCGCGCGGACAGCGCCAAAGGATTCCGTCGCCAAGCGCACGGACGGGCTGTCCGTCTTCATCGTCGACATGCGCGAGGCCGTCGGCCACGGCCTGACCATCCGCCCCATCAAGACGATGATGAATCATGCGACCACCGAGGTGTTCTTCGACGAATTGCGCGTACCTGCCGAGAATCTGGTCGGCGTGGAAGGGCAAGGCTTCCGCTACATCCTCTCGGGCATGAATGCCGAACGCATCCTGATTGCGGCGGAGTGCATCGGCGACGCGCGCTGGTTCATCGAGAAGGCAACGAATTACGCGAAAGAGCGTGTCGTGTTCGGACGGCCCATCGGCCAGAACCAAGGCATCCAATTTCCGATCGCCAAGGCCTATGCCGCGACCGAGGCGGCAGCGCTGATGGTGAGGAAGGCCGCGGTTCTCTACGCCAGCGGGCAACCCTGCGGTGCCGAGGCCAATATGGCGAAAATGCTGGCTGCCGATGCCTCCTGGCAGGCCGCCGACCACTGCGTCCAGACCCATGGCGGCTTCGGCTTCGCGGCGGAGTACGACGTGGAACGCAAATTCCGCGAAAATCGCCTGTACCAAGTGGCGCCGATTTCGACCAATCTGATTCTCAGCTATATCGCCGAGCATGTGCTCGGCCTGCCGAGGTCCTACTGACATGGCGTCAAAACCGCTTGAGGGATTGCTGGTCATCGCGATCGAACAAGCGGTGGCCGCTCCGACCTGTACGGTCCGTCTTGCCGATGCAGGCGCGCGGGTCATCAAGATCGAACGGCCCGAAGGCGAGACCGCGCGTCACTATGACGCGGCCGTCAACGGCACCAGCGCCTATTTCGCCTGGCTCAATCGCGGCAAGGAAAGCATCGTTCTCGATCTCAAGGCCAAAGGCGACCTGGAATTGGCCCAGCGCATGGCCGCCCGCGCCGATGTCTTCATCCAGAACCTGGCCCCCGGTGCCAGCACGCGGCTGGGACTCGGCGCCAGGGAGTTGACCGCCAAGTATCCCAGGCTGATCGCTGTCGACATCGTCGGCTACGGTCAGGACACGGCGAGCAAGGACATGCGCGCCTACGATATGCTCGTCCAGGCTGAAGCAGGTATCTGCGCCGTTACCGGCACCCCGGAAACACCGTGCAAAGTCGGCGTTTCGATCGCCGATGTGGGGACCGGAATGAACGCCTATGCCGCGGTGCTCGAAGCGCTGCTTGAGCGCGGCCGCACGGGCCGCGGCCAGGCGATCGAGGTGGCGATGTTCGATTCGATGGCCGACTGGATGGCGGTTCCCCTGCTCCACTACGACTATCAAGGCCGCGAAACGCCGCGCGCCGGCCTGTCGCACGCTTCGATCTATCCCTACGCGACCTATCGCTGCACGGATGGAGAGGTGGTCCTCTCTATCCAGAACCCCGCCGAGTGGCGCCGCTTCTGCGCGAAGGTGTTGCGCCGGCCGGAACTCGCCGACGACCCGCTTTACGCGACCAATCCATTGCGGGTGAAAAACCGCCCGCTTCTGGAGGCGATCCTCAATCCCTATTTCGCCGCGATGACGCGGGAGCAGATGATCGACCTTCTGACCGAAGCCGAGATTGCGTGGTCGCGCGTATCGACGGTACAGGACCTGGCGTCGCATCCGGCGTTGCGGCGGATCACAGTGCCGGGCGAGTCGGGCGACTTCTCGTGTGTCGCTCCGCCGACACGACGCGATTTGAGTCCCAGGCCAGTGCCGCGTCTCGGTCAACATTCCGATGCCGTTCGGATGGAATTCTCGGGAACGGACCGAAGCTGATATGACTGGTCCGCAGGCAACGCCGGACTACGGCGCCTGGGTTGGGCGCGAGCGCCACGATCGGGACGTTCTGACTCCGCGGCTTGCGGAATCCTATGACGCGACATTGGACCGGCCGGCCCGGACCTACGCTGTCGGCGATGCCGCCCCGCTCGCCATCCACTGGATGCTCTGCCAGCCACGCGCGCCGCATCATCTGCTGGGATCCGACGGGCATCCGCTGCGCGGGGATTTTCTGCCGCCCATCGAACTTCCGCGGCGCATGTGGGCGGGAAGCCGCGTCGAGTTCCTCGCCCCATTGCGCGTCGGCGATGTGGTCGATCTCACCTCGAAGATCGCTTCGGTCACGGCCAAGCATGGCTCGACGGGACCGCTCATCTTCGTCGAAGTGGATCATTCCATCACGGTCGCCCAGCAGCCTCGACTGCGTGAGCGGCAGACGATCGTGTATCGCGAGCCGCCGTCGGGCCAGGACAGCCAGAAGGACTCGGCCAATACAGCCGGCCCCAGACCAGCCGCTCCCGCGGAGACCTGGAGCCGGCGACGCAGTTTCACACCCGACACACCGCTGCTGTTTCGTTACTCGGCGCTGACCTTCAATGGCCACCGCATTCACTACGATCAGGACTACGCGCGTGGCGTCGAGGGGTATCCCAACCTCGTGGTTCATGCGCCGCTGACCGCCACTTCGCTTCTGCTCCTGTTCGAGGACCAGATCGCGGCGAAGCCGATCATCTTCTCTTTTCGTGGTGTCCGACCGCTTTTTGCCGGCCGGCCGATCGATCTGTGCGGCCGGAACGAAGGTGACCGCTTCGTTCTTGAAGCGCACGACAACCAGCAAAGCGTCGCGATGACCGCTGAGATCGCGCCTTCTTCCGGTTCGGTCTAGCCGCGACAGGCCAATGAGGTTTCGTTGACATCGATAGCGAACAGCGGCCAGTGAGGGGGTGCTGATGGTTGCGCAACGGCACTCCTTCATCGCGCCCCTGTTCGTTCCCGCCGACCGGCCGGATCGTTTCGCCAAGGCTGCGGCATCGGGCGCGGATGCGGTCATCGTCGATCTTGAGGACGCGGTGGCGGCCGACCGCAAGGAGATCGGCCGCCAGGCTTTGACGACAGCGGTAGGACTACCGATTTCCGTGATCGTCAGGGTGAATGCGCCGGAGACGCCGTGGCATGACGCCGATATCGGGGCGGTTCGTTCCCTCGGTTTCGATTGGCTGATCCTGCCCAAAGTCGAGGAGCCCGGAACGGTCGCCGCCGTCGCGGCAAAGATCGGTCCCGGTTGCGCGATCATCGCCCTGATCGAAAGCGCCCGCGGCTTGAGCAACGCCCGTGCCATCGCCGCACATCCGAGCACGACACAGCTCGCCTTCGGACCGGCTGACTATTCGCTCGATATGGGCGTTGCCGTAAACAGCGAGTCTGCCGCTTTCGCGCTGGCGAGTCTGGCCGTCGCCAGCCGGGCCGAAGGCAAATGGGGGCCGCTGGACGGGCCATCCTTCGACCTTTCACCCGAACTCGAGGGATTGGAGCGGGAGTTGAGCCAGGGCCTCAATCTCGGAATAGCCGGAAAGCTGTGCATCCATCCCCGCCAGGTTGCGCCTGTTCGGAACAGATTTCGTCCGTCCGCGGAGGAAGTCGCCTGGGCGCAGAAAATCCTGGCCGAGGCCGGTGTCGACGGGCCACAGCGTATCGATGGTATATTTGTCGACCGGCCGATCCGTGAGAGGGCCGCTGCCATTCTTGCCCGGCACAAGCAAGGCTAGGCAATCGCCGAGGAGGAGACCGATGACCGCGTGGACCAGCTACCGCATCGTCAAATTCGGGGCGCCGTTGGAACAGCAAAGCGAAACCGCGCCTGAGCCGACAGGACACGAGGTTCTGGTGCGTGTCACCGGCTGTGGCGTCTGCCACAGCGATCTGCATATCTGGGACGGGCATTTCGACCTCGGCGGCGGCCGCACGGCGCGGGTCGGAGACGGAGACAAATCCCTGCCTCTCACGCCCGGACACGAGATCGTCGGCGAAGTCGCCGCGGTCGGTCCGGAGGTGCGCGATGTTCGCGTCGGCGACAAGCGTCTTGTCTATCCCTGGATCGGCTGCGGACTGCCCACTTGCCCGGACTGTGCCCGTGGCGAAGAGCATATGTGCAATAAGCGGGCGCTGGGCCTCTATCGCCATGGTGGCTATTCCGACAACGTACTGGTTCCGCATGAGCGCTACCTGGTCGCTTATGACGGATTGCCCGCGCCGCTCGCGGCCACCTATGCCTGCTCCGGCCTGACCGCCTATAGTGCGCTGCGCAAGATTGGACGGCTGGCTGAAGGCGACAAGCTGCTGATCATCGGCGCGGGCGGCGTCGGCATCGCCGGCGTCAGTCTCGCCAAGGCACTGACCGGCGTCCCGCCGATCGTCGCCGATATCGACCCGGAAAAGCGGCAGGCCGCACTCGCACATGGCGCGGCCGAGGCGATCGATCCGGCTGCGCCCGACGCGGTCAAGACGTTCCTCAAGGCGAAAGGCGGCGTCGCAGGTGCCATCGATTTTGTCGGTGCCGAGGCGACATCCCGCTTCGGAACAAGCGTCCTGCGGAAAAGCGGCAAGCTTGTGATCGTCGGTCTATTCGGCGGCACCTTCCAGATGCCACTCCCTTTCTTTCCCTTTCTCGGCATCACCGTCCAGGGATCGCAAGTGGGTACACTGGACGACTTGAAGGCCTTGATCGCGCTGGCCCAGAAGGGAACGGTCGCACCCATCCCCTACGCCACCCGGCCGTTGGCCGATGCGGCGCAAACGTTGGTCGATCTGCGCGCGGGCAAGATCGTCGGCCGCGTCGTGCTGACGCCCTAGATCATCCTCGTCACGGAACACCGGTCGAGGGCCCCGTCGATATTCAAAAGACGGAGCATCGGGCTCCTCATCGCGCGTCCTCGAGGATCATCTCGGCCGCCTTCTCGGCAATCATGATCGTGGGCGAATTCGTGTTGCCGGAAACCAAGGTCGGCATGATCGAGGCATCGGCGATCCGCAGGCCGTCGAGACCCCGCAGACGCAGGCGGCTATCGACCACGGCCATGGCATCGTCGCCCATGCGGCAGGTGCCGACAGGATGGAAGATCGTCGTACCGATATCGCCCGCGGCCTGGGCCAAATCGGCGTCGGACCTGATCTGCGCGCCGGGCTTGTATTCCTCGGGCCGATAGGGCGCGAGGGCCTTGCTGTCCGTTACGATCTTACGGACCAGCTTGATGGCATCGATGGCCACGCGCCGGTCAGCGGGATCGGAAAGATAATTGGGCTGGATCGCCGGAGCCTGAAACGGGTCTCTGCTCTTGAGGCGGATATTCCCGCGGCTCCGCGGGCGGAGATCACAGGCCGTAGCAGTGAAGGCTGGGAAACGATGCAGCGGGTCCCCGAACTTATCCAAGCTCAGGGGCTGGACGTGGAACTGCAGATTGGGCGTGGCATGTTCGGGAGAAGAGCGTGTGAAGCCGCCCATCTGCGACGGCGACATGGTCATCGGGCCGCGACGAAAGAGCGCGTATTCGAGGCCCATGCCGATCTTTCCCAGAAGACTATTGGCCCGGGCGTTCAGCGTAGGCAAACCCTTCACTTGGAAGATCATGCGAAGCTGCAGATGGTCCTGCAAATTCTCGCCGACGCCGGGCAATGCGTGAAGGACGGGAATCTGATGCTGCGCCAGCAGTTCGGGACTGCCGATACCCGAAAGCTGCAGGACATGCGGACTGTTTACCGCCCCCGCCGAGAGAATCACCTCACGGTTCGCCTTGATCGTTTTGATCTGCCCATCGTGCCGCAACTCAAGCCCGGTCACCCGGCCGTTCTCGATCAGCAGTCGCGTTACCTGAGCCTTGGTCCACAGAGTTAGGTTGGGCCGCTTCAAGGCCGGCTTCAGGAAAGCGCTTGCCGTCGACCAACGGACTCCCTTCTTTTGGTTGACCTTGAAATAGCCCATCCCTTCGTTGTCGCCGCGGTTGAAGTCCGGCGTAGAGGGAATGCCCATTTCTCTCGCGGCTTCCTTGAAGAGATCGAGCACCTTCCAGTTGACGCGCATCTCTTCCACATGCCATTCCCCGCCCCGGCCATGCATCGGGTCGGGCGGTCCGCCATAATTCTGGCTCTTCAGGAAGTAAGGAAGAACGTCATCCCACCCCCAGCCGGTGTTGCCGAGCTGGCGCCAATGATCGTAGTCGGCTGACTGACCCCGCATGTAGATCATGCCGTTGATCGACGAACATCCGCCGACCACTTTGCCTCGAGGGTAACCCAGCGATCGGCCGTTCAACCCCGGCTGCGGTTCGGTGGTGTAGCACCAGTCGGCACGCGGATTGCCCAAGGCATAGAGGTATCCGACCGGGATCTTGAACCAAATCCAGTCATCGGTACCGCCGGCTTCCAGGACCAGAACCGAGTGTCGCCCGTTCTCCGACAGCCGGTTAGCCAACACGCAGCCGGCTGATCCAGCGCCGACCACTATGAAGTCGAATTGAGACTGAATGTCGTCCGACGAACGGCTTGAAATCTGGTTCAACGCTTGATCCATGGCTTGTAGTTGCCCGCGTAGCTCATCAACATCGACTGCTCCCGATCGACGGAATAAGCGCGAATGATGCCGATCGCGATAACGGTGCTGTTGCACTCGAACATCCGGTCGAGCGCGCAATCGAATGCGAGAACGGCACGGCTGAACACCGGTGCGCCCGTGGTCAAACGGCGCCACTCACCTTCGACAAAACGCGCAGTTCCATCGATCTTCCGGCGTCCGCCAAAAATCTCGGCGGTCTCGGATGCGTCATCCGGCAGAAAACTGATGGCAAAGCTGCCCGATTGAACGATGGCGGCCAGAGCGCTCGTCGATTTGCCAATCGCCACCGACATGGAAGGCGGGTCGGCGGAAACATGCGATACCGAAAGGGCCAAAAAACCTGCCGGGCCCTTATCGTCCTCGGCGGCAACGATAGGCACGCTCACCGGACGGTTGGAGAGCAGCTTCCAATAGTTACCCGGATTGGCCAGAAACGAATCGGCCGCGGCATTTTCATCTTTCGTCATTTCAAGACTCTCGATCGGGACGGAGGCCGCTGTCGAGGGGCTCAGACGAGCCGGTCAGCGTGCCAACGAAGATGGTCGTTCATAAAGCTGGAGATGAAGAAATAGGAATGGTCGTACCCTTCCTGCATGCGCAGCGTCAGCTTCATCGACGCACGGTCGCAGGCATCTTTGAACAACCACGGCCGCAGGCCGTTTTCGAGAAACTTGTCGTCGGTCCCCTGGTCGACAAGAAATTCACCATAGCGCGCGCCGTCTTCGATCAATGCCGTCGCATCGTATCTGCGCCACGTCGACAGGTCATTGCCGAGATACTTCGCCAGCGCCGGCTTGGACCAATCGGCTGTCATGGGCTGCACGATCGGCGCGAACGCGGAACAACTGCGGAAGCGGTCCGAATTGCGCAATGCCAACACGAGCGCGCCGTGTCCGCCCATCGAATGACCCATCACGGCCTGACGGGTCATGTCCGCGGGAAATTCTTTGGCGATCAGGGCCGGCAGTTCGTCCGCCACATAGGAATACATTCGATAATGGGTGCTGTAGGGCGTCTGGGTTGCGTCGACATAGAATCCGGCGCCGCAGCCGAACTGCCAATTGTCGGGCTCATCAGGGACGCCAGGACCCCGAGGGCTCGTATCGGGACAGACCACGATCAAACCGAGTTCAGACGCGAGGTGGCGATATTCGCCTTTGTCCATGACGTTCTGATGCGTACAGGTCAGGCCCGAGAGATACCAGACAACAGGGCATTTCCGTTCCCGCGCCTGCGGCGGAACGTAGACGGCGAAGGTCATATCGCAATGGCACGTCGTGGACGGATGAGTGTACACGCCCTGAATGCCACCGAACGACTTCGCCTGCGCTATCGACTGCATCTGAAGAACCTCGAACCTGCCCTGGGGGTCTTCATAAGACCTGAGACGCCGCTTGCGAAGCAAGTTCTTCGGGGAATGGACTTGTGCTTAGGTTGCCACTGACGACGGCCAAGGCCGACGTCAGTGGCAAACAAATTGAACTCAGAGATCCGTCATCACGCCTTCAGGGCGCCGGACTTCTTTGCCGTCCAGGTGGCAATGTAGTCCATCAGCCCCGGCGACAGGCAGTCATAGGGTTCCAACTTCAATTCGCGGAGTCGGCTGCGAACACCATCCATACGGCTCGGATCGACACCGGCCTCGATGATGGATGAAACGAAGGCGGCAAAGCCCGGTGGCGACCATCCATCCTCCTGGAAGCGCTCAGGATGAATGAAGGACAGGCCCTTGAACGGATGATCGCGTTCCACCGGCCCATGCATGTGCACGCCACACTCCTTGCAGGCATGACGCTGGATCAGCGCACTGGGATCGACCACCTTCAACTTGTCGCCGTTCTCGACCACCGTGACGTCGCCCGTGCCGGCTACGGCCACGACCGAAAACGCGGCACCCGCCGGTTTCCAGCACTTGGTGCAGCCACAGGCATGGTTGTGGGCGATCTGGCCCTTGATCTTCACTTTCACCGGCTTGGTGGTGCAGGCGCACACAAGCGTACCGCCCGAGAAGCTTGCGCTTTCCTTCGGCAACCCATTGTCGATTTTCGGATGGAGTTTCTCTGCCACGGTCTTTCCTCCTTCTTAGATTCGATTCAAGCCGCCGATCCACCGGGATGGCGGCCTTCCTGCTTAGTAGACGACGACGCTTCTGATCGACTTGCCCTCGTGCATGAGGTCGAAGCCCTTGTTGATGTCTTCCAGCTTCAGCGTATGGGTGATCATCGGATCGATCTGGATTTTGCCTTCCATGTACCAATCGACGATCTTCGGCACATCGGTACGCCCGCGCGCCCCGCCGAACGCCGTACCCATCCAGGTGCGCCCGGTGACGAGCTGGAACGGACGCGTGGAAATCTCCTGGCCCGCGCCGGCCACGCCGATGATAACCGACTTGCCCCAGCCGCGATGAGAGGCCTCAAGGGCCTGGCGCATCACCTTTGTATTTCCGGTGCAGTCGAAGGTGTAATCCGCGCCGCCGATCTGATCGGCGCCACGCTTGGTCATGTTGACCAGATGCGGAACGACGTCGCCCTGGATCTCCTTCGGATTGACGAAATGCGTCATGCCGAAGCGTTCGCCCCACGGCTTCTTGTCGTCGTTGATATCGACACCGATGATCATGTCCGCGCCGGCGAGCTTCAATCCCTGGATGACATTGAGACCGATCCCGCCGAGGCCGAACACCACAGCCGTGGCACCGATCTCGACCTTCGCTGTATTGATGACGGCGCCGATGCCGGTGGTGACGCCGCAGCCGATGTAGCAAATCTTGTCGAAGGGCGCGTCGGAATTGACCTTCGCCAGCGCGATCTCGGGCAGCACCGTGTGGTTCGAGAAGGTCGAGCAGCCCATATAGTGGAAGATCTTGTCCTTCCCGATCGAGAAGCGGCTCGATCCGTCCGGCATCACCCCCTGGCCCTGCGTAGCCCGGATCGCAGTGCAAAGGTTCGTCTTGCGTGAGAGGCAGGATGGGCACACCCGGCATTCGGGCGTATAGAGCGGAATG
>CAZNZI010000625.1:0-1647 GCA_964577475.1 uncultured Rhodospirillaceae bacterium | reverse complement strand
GACAGTTTCGATGCGGGTTTCGGCCGTACCAATGGCGAGAACAAAGTCCTCCTCAGCGGCACCTATGAAGTGGCCGACGGGCTGACCCCCGAGCTGCTTGTCTACCACGCCGACAGCGGCACGAAGTTCGGCGCGAATATCTCGCACACGGTCGGGCAGGCGATCGTCGCCTACGCGGAATGGGCGGGCGGCAATCAGCAGAACGTCTATAGCCGCGCGATCCAATTCGGCAAGGACACCGGCGCACTGCCCGCTTCGGTGGTCGATCCCGATCCGCGCACCAGCTTCGACAACGACGCGGCAGTCGGCGCATCCTGGACCAGCGCGGTCGACAAGTTCACCTTCAACCTTGAATACCACTACCACCAAGCCGGCTTCTCGGGGACCGATTGGCGCCATTGGTTCGCCACGGGTACCGGCACGCCCAGCCTCGCGGGCCTGCTCTGGTATATCCGCGCCTATGCCCAGGACCA
This sequence comes from uncultured Rhodospirillaceae bacterium, assembly GCA_964577475.1. GTDB lineage: Bacteria > Pseudomonadota > Alphaproteobacteria > Rhodospirillales > Magnetospirillaceae > JASHSH01. The sequence goes on along the minus strand of CAZNZI010000625.1, from coordinate 1,174 downwards.
GGGCGAGCCGATGACGCAGCAGCAGGTTTTCCTCCGCGCCGATTGGACCGACGCCTTCGTCGACAAGCTGGAACTGTCACTGATCGCCTTCGTCAACGCCTATGACGGTTCGGTTTTGACTCAAGGGGCCGCGACCTACTATCTGTCCGATGCCTGGACCCTGGGCGCGCTGGCAGGCGGCACGATCGGTGCGGCGCGCAGCGAACGCGGCAGCGTGCCGGCCGAGGCCAGCGCCATCGTCCAAGCGGTGCGGTATTTCTAATGGATGGGCTCGCGCAGGGAGCGCTCGTTATGGCAATCGATCCGGAAACCGCGGCGTCTTCGCTCTCCGATGTCGAGCGCGTCGCAGCGCGCACGCGCGAGGCGATGTGGTATGCGGGCGCCAGCACCTTCCTCTTCTGGTGGGGCGGCATCTCCACGGTCGGCTATGTGTTCGAGCATTTCGAGCCGCATCGCGCCGGCGAGGCCTGGGCGGTTTTGACGGTGATCGCCTTCATCGGCAGCTTTGCGATCGGCCGCATGCGGCGCGCGTCGGGCGCGCTGCGCCGCGAAGACAACCGCATCCTCTATGCACAGCTGATCCTGTTCGCCTTCGGCTTTCTGTGGACCGAAGTGATCGGCGGGCTGCATGATCGCCAGCTCGATGCCTTCTGGCCGACGCTCTGGATGTTTGGCTTCATGCTGGCGGGGCTGTGGGTCGGCCGCTTCTTCATCTGGTGCGGCCTCTCGGTCACGCTGCTGACGGTGGCCGGCTATTACTGGGCGGGCGACTGGTTCGACATCTGGATGGCGGTGCTCAACGCCGCCGCCTTGATCGGCGGCGCGCAATGGCTGCGCCATATCGGCGTGAAGAAAGGCTAGGCCATGGCGATCCAACCCCAAGACGCTGCTGCCTCCCTTTCCGATGTCGAAGCGATCCAGCGCCGCACGCGCGAGGCGGTGCGGTATTCATACGCCTCGACCTATCAGATCATGTGGGGCGTGCTGGTCGGGGCGGGATACCTGGCCGAGTATGCCCATCCCGCCACCGCGATCTACACCTGGCTCGCCGTCATCGTCCTCGGCATCGGCGGTGGCGCTGCGATCCGCCTGTGGCGTGCGCGCCTCTCGGGACGTCCCGCCGATTGGCGCGTGGTCTATGGTCAGATCGCGCTGATCGCCTTCGGCTTCCTGT
>CAZNZI010000624.1:0-2068 GCA_964577475.1 uncultured Rhodospirillaceae bacterium | reverse complement strand
AGCTGCCGCCATCGGCCCAGGCCTTGGCGATCAGCTCGCGGCGCTTCTTGGCATCGCGTTCGTTCCAGGCGGCGATGTAGTTGACGACGGTTTCATTGACGTTTGCCATGACTCTCTCCTCGATCTTGTGTGAGCGAACCGGAATGGTTCGTTCGTCTGAGGAGGATCATCGCAGCTTGCGTGCAACGTGCCGATTACGTGGCGGGTAATGAAACCGTCCGCTCGGCTTCGAGCTTGCGCACGAGACGATCGGTTTCCTCATCGGCCGGATAGAAATGCTCGAGCATCAACTCGGACAACGTCACGTCGATCGGTGTGCCGAACACGGTGGTGGTCGTGAAGAAAGAGAGTACGCCCACGCGCGTCTTCACGCGGAAGGGCACCATCACCGCGTTGGGTGCCAGCGTCTCGGGCATGGTGTTCTGCTCTTCAGGCGCGGGATAACGCAGCACCTCGTGCAGCAGAACCGACAGCGCCGGATCGGCGGTCACCGCGATTTCGTGGCGCAGGCGTTCGAGCAGGTGGATGCGCCATTCAGCGAAGTTGACGATGCGCGGCGCCATTCCTTCCGGATGCAGAGTCAGGCGCATGCCATTGACCGGTGGTTTCATCAGCGCCGCCGAGCAGCCCTCGTAGAGTTCGGGCAGCGCCGAATTCGACGCGACCACGCGCCATTGGCGATCCATGGCGAAGGCCGGATAGGGTTTCTGCCGTTCGAGAAACAGATCGATGGCCTTGCGCGCGGCGGCGAGATCGGGATCGTCCATCTCGCGCTCCGGATACATCGGCGCGAAACCGCCCGCGAGCAGAAGGGCATTGCGTTCGCGCATGGGAATCTCGAGTTGCTCCGCAAGCCGCATCAGCATGTCGCGGCTGGGAGTCGAGCGTCCGTTCTCGAGGAAGCTCAGATGGCGCGTCGAGATCGCGGCCTCATTGGCGAGGTCGAGCTGGCTCAAGCGGCGGCGCTGGCGCCAGCTGCGCAGGAGATCGCCGACAGGGCCCGTGGGACGGCTGGCTACGGTCATGGCGCGATCCTAACGCGGAAGGGGCCCCCCGCCCATTACCTGCGGCGTAATGGAGGGCATAGTCACACCGTTATGCCCGGTCCATCGGCAGAGCCTGTGATCATCCGGAGATGACGCGCCGAGCCTAAATGCCCTTGGCCGCCGCGATGAAGCGTTTGATCTTGGCCGGGTCCTTGACGCCGGGGGACTTCTCGACACCCGAAGACACGTCCACCGCCTTCGCACCCGATTTCTTGATCGCGTTCGCCACATTGCGCGGCGTCAGACCGCCGGCCAGCATCCAGGGCAGCTTCCATTTCTTGCCCGCAAGCAGGGTCCAGTCGAAGGCCACCGCATTGCCGCCCGGCCGCGTGGCACCGGCAGGCGGCTTGGCGTCGAACATCAGGCGGTCGGCGACATCGAGATACTGTTTGGCGGTCTCGAAATCGGCTTCGGTCGAGATGCCGATCGCCTTCATCACCGGCAGGCCCCAGGCTTTGCGGACGGCTTCGACGCGCGCGGGCGTTTCCTTGCTGTGGAATTGCAGCATGTCGAGACGGACTTTGGTCAGCACCTGGTCGAGCAGCTTGTCGTCAGCGTCGACGAACAGGCCGACACGCTTGATCCTGCGCGGCACGGCATCCAGCAATTCGGCCGCGCGCTCAGGCGTCACATAGCGCGGGCTCTTGGCGAAGAACACCACGCCCACCAGATCGGCACCGCCCTCGACGGCCGCTTCGACCGCCTTCGGATCGGTCAGGCCGCAGATTTTGACTTGGACGTTGCTCACGGGAATCTCTTCTTCGTCATTCCCGCGAAGGCGGGAATCCAGGGGTTCACCATAGTCCTCTTTTGTAACCCTGGACCCCCGCCTCCGCGGGGGTGACGGCATGAATGGTTGAGAAGGCGGGGGGTCAATCGACGTTTCATGCGAGTGAACCGGCAATCGTCCGCGCGGCACCGGCCGGATCGGCGGCGCCGGTGATGGGACGGCCGATCACCAGGATATCGGCGCCGGCGGCCAGTGCCTCTTTCGGCGTCATCACGCGAGCCTGATCGTCGCT
>CAZNZI010000623.1:0-2372 GCA_964577475.1 uncultured Rhodospirillaceae bacterium | reverse complement strand
GCGCAGCGCGCATTGCGCCGGTCGACGTAACACTTGGCATCGCCGATCGAGAGGGTCGCGCCGATCCACTGGTGCTCGATCCACGGTTCCAACCCATCAACATAGATGTTGGAGCGGAAGCGGCGGAGGTCGAGCCCCTCGCCCCATTTGTCTTCCATATGGCGGATACTGGCGAGGTTGATCAGCGAGACGGTCTTGTCCTGGCTGTCCATGAACTCGCCGTTGGCCGCAGCCACGAAATGGGGCGGCGCCTGGATGTGGTCGCCGACCAGACTCTGGAAATAACCCTCGATCGTCTTACGTCCGCCGGCCTCGTCGACGTTGGCCGCCAGCATCGGCGCGCCGTCCTGCCACACCACGAGCCGCCGCGTGCTTTCGTCGAACTCCGTGCGCACGGTCGCCAGTTGCTCATCGAGCATCAGGCAGAGGAATTGCGACTTGCGCGCCCAACGCGGATTGCTGGGATCGACCGTCCCGCCGGGGCGAGCCAGCGCGAACAGCCGGTCACAGGGCACGCCTTGGCCGGGGGCCAGGGCGAACTCCGTTAACGCCTCGGGCGACAAGCCTTTGACGGGGTAGCGGAACAAATGGGTTACGGTGGGTCTGACGGGCGCCATGACCGCTATTTAACACGGCTCGGCCCCCATGTCGCCGCGCCCGCAGCCGTGCTAGGATCGGCCCATGCGGATCGACGTCGTCTTCGACACGGTGTGTCCCTGGTGCTTCATCGGCAAGCACCGGCTGGAGCGCGCGTTGTCCCTGCGGCCCGAGGTGCGCACCGAGATCCGCTGGCGGCCCTTCCTGCTCAACCCGGAAATGCCGCCCGACGGGCTCGAATGGCAGATCTATCTCGAGCGCAAGTTCGGCAGCGCCTACCGCATCCAGCGCATCCATGGCGCGATCGCCGGCGCGGGCGAGGCCGAAGGTATCGCCTTCGACTTCAACGGCATCCGCCGCATCCCCAGCAGTATCGATTCGCACCGGCTGATCCAGTGGGCCGCGGGCACGGGAAAACAGGCGTCGCTGGTCGAGACCATCTTCGGCGCCTATTTCGTGCGCGGCCAGGATATCGGCGACCGCGATATCCTGCGGCGCCTCGCCATCTCGGTCGGTCTGCCCGGCGACGAGGCCGAGGATTTCCTCGACAGCGGCGAAGGCGCGGCCGAGGTGGAAGGTGAGAATGCGCGGGTGCACCGGCTCGGCGTCGGCGGCATCCCCTGTTACATCTTCGACGGCCGTTATGCCGTGGCCGGGGCGCAGGAACCCGACATGCTGGCCCGCCTGATCGACATCGCCCGTGGCGAAGCCGAGCTGGAAACCGCTTCGAGCTGAGTTCACGACCGCTATGCGTAACCGGCGCTTGCGAGCGGCGCCGCGGGCCGTAGTGTTGCGTTTCACCTTTTCCGAGCACAACCAATAATCACGGGGAGAACCATGGAATACCGGCAACTCGGCCGTTCCGGCCTGCGCATTTCGACCCTCGGCCTGGGCACGGCCACCTTCACCACGTCGGGCGGTCTCAAGGTTTGGGGCGACCAGGACGTGGCGACCGCGCGCCGCATGGTCGACAGCTGCATCGACAAGGGCATCAACTGGCTCGACACCGCCAATGCCTATTCGACCGGCGCGTCGGAAGAAGCCACGGCGGAAGCGGTCGGCAAGAAGCGCGACGACCTGCTGCTTTTCACCAAGGTCCGCTTCCCGATGGGCAAGGGCCAGAACGACCGCGGCCTGTCGCGCCACCACATCATCGCCCAGTGCGAGGCCAGCCTGAAACGCCTCAAGACCGACCGTATCGACCTCTATCAGGTCCATGAATGGGACGGCCTCACGCCGCTCGAAGAAACACTGCATGCGCTGGATACCTTGGTGCGCGACGGCAAGGTGCGCTACCTCGGCGTCTCGAATTACTCGGCCTGGACCGTGATGAAGGCGCTGGCGATCTCCGACAGCCATCTCTATCAGCGCTTCGTCTCCCAGCAGCTTCACTACACGCTGGAAGCGCGCGAGGCCGAATACGAACTGGTGCTCCTCTCGCTCGATCAGGGCCTCGGCATTCTGGTATGGAGCCCGCTGGCGGGCGGCTGGCTCAGCGGCAAGTATCGCCGCAATCAGCCGGTACCCGAAGGCACGCGCGTCGCCCAGAAATTCCCCGAGCCGCCGATTTACAACCAGGAACGGCTCTACGACATCATCGAGGTGCTGGTCGCGGTGGCCGCAGCGCGCAAGGCTTCGGCGGCGCAGATCGCGCTGGCCTGGCTGCTCGGCCGTCCGGCGGTGGCCGGCATCGTGCTCGGCGCACGCACTGAAGCGCAACTGGCCGACAATCTCGGCGCGGCGGAGATCACCCTATCCGCCGAAGAGCGCGCCAA